>JADLAB010000336.1 GCA_020848455.1 Polyangiaceae bacterium | reverse complement strand
CACCTCGACCACCTCGACGGCCGCTTCGCTCCCGGCGCTCGGCCCAGGCAGATCGACGCGTTTCGCCTTCGTCTTGTGTCGCACTCCGGGACCACCGCAACCAAAGACTATTAACGCCTATGGGGGCGCGGGGTCCCACGGCCGCACGCCGGTGAGCACCGGCGCGGGGGTGGGGCCCGGCAGCGTCCCGCCGTCGCCGGGCGTGCCGCCGTCGTAGATGGCGATGCCGCCGTCGGGGAGGAACTCGTTGGCTCCCGACGAGTTGGTCGTGAAACCGCGGCGAATGCGCAGGATCTTCATGCGTCCTCGGGCTCCGCGCTCGGCGGCAAGAGCCACGCGAGGCGCGCGCGGGCGCGCTCGCCGACGGCCGGGGACCGGTCCGCCGACCACCGGCCGACGAGGACGCGGCCGCCGGGCAAGGCCACGCTCACCTCGGTGACTTGCCGGCACCGGCGCACGGCGCTCACCTCGAGACCGCCGTCGCCGTCCGAGGGCTCGAGCAGCAGGGCGTCGGGCCGGAACGAGAGCGTGCCGCCGGCGTGCTCCGGCAGCGCGATGCCCGCCGCGGCCGCCGTCGCGGCGTCGACCGACTCGACCTCGCCGAGGAAGCGCGCCGCCCAGGCGTCGGCGGGGGCGCGGTAGAGCTCGTCGAGCGTGCCCTCCTGGATCTTGCGCCCACCGCAGAGGAGCATGACCCGGTCGGCGAGCGCGCTCGCCTCGTCGGCGTCGTGGGTGACGAGCACGGCCGCGAGGCGCCGATCCGTCACGAGGCCCCGTATGTCGCGCATGATGGCGGTCTTCACCTCGGTATCCAGGCTGTGAAAGGGCTCGTCGAGGAGCATCACCCTCGGACTCTGGACCAGCGCGCGCGCGAGGGCCACGCGCTGCGCCTCGCCGCCGCTCAGGCGCTCGATCCGCGCCGCGCCGAGGTGCGCGATCCGGGCGGTGGCGAGCGCCTCGGACACCCGGCGCTCGGCCTCGTCGTCCGAGTGCGCCGGGCCGAGGCCCAGCGCCACGTTCGCGCGCACCCCGAGGTGCGGAAAGAGCACGCCCTCCTGCAGCAGCAGGCCGACCCCGCGCCGCGCCGGGGGCACGAGCACGCGCCGCCCTGCCGAGAGCTTCGCCCCGCACCACGCGATCGAGCCGCCCGTCGGAGCCGCGAGCCCGGCGAGGAGCCGCAGCAGGGTCGACTTGCCGCTGCCGTTGGGGCCGAGCACGGCGAAGATCTCGCCCGGCGCGACGGCGAAGGATACGCCGTCGAGCGCGAAGCCCGCGCCGAGCCGGATCCGGAGCTCGTCGACGCTCAGCATGGCTCGGCCTCGGGCTCTTCGGGGTCGCGCGCGGTGCGCGCGAGCGTCATGAGCGGATAGAGCCCGATGAGGCCGAGGCCCAGCATCCAGACGGCGCAGTCGCGCATGCGCTCCGTCTGAGCGAGCTCGAGCACGCGGGCCGAGATGGAGGAGAAGCCGAAGGGCGAGAGCACGGTCGTGAGCTGCACGTCCTTGATGCACTCGAGGAACACGAAGGCCGCCGCCGCCGCCACCGGGCGCGACAGGAACGGCCGGAGCAGGCCGAGCGACCTCAGCCGAGTGTGCCCGAGGAGCAGGAGCAAGGCCACGTGCTCCCGCCCCTGGCGCCGGAGCCCGGCCAGGCCGGTCGCGACGAAGACCGCGCAGAGATGTACGCCGAGCGCCATCACGAGGGGCAGGAGCGTGGCGTTGAACGCCGCGGCGGGGCCCGAGCGGGCGCCGCTCGGAGACATCCAGAGGACGGCGGCCGCGAGCACCGCAGCGGGGAGCGCGAACGGGACGAGCGCGAGCGCGGCGGCGGCCCTGCCGAGACGGCCCGCAGGCGCGAAGGCCCGGGCGTGGAGGATCGGCAGCCCGAGGGCGGCGGCGAGCAGCGTGCCGGCGGTGGCGCAGAGGAGCGTGCCGGCAGCGTCGCCGCCGAGGGTGCCGAGCGCCACACGCTCGAACCGCTGCGCCGCCCAGCCGGCGATGGCTCCCCACGGCAGGACCACCCCGAGCACGAGCTGCGGGGCGGCCAGCAACCACGGGAGCGCTGCCGAGATCCCCCGGAGCCGGATCCGCCGTGACCGCGAGGCCCCGAGCCGTGCGTCGTCTTGCCAGCGGATGCGCCCGAGCGCGTAGAGCAGGACCGCGCACGCGAGGAGGCCGACGGCGCCGACCCCGAGACCGAAGAGCGCCCCGGCGGAGGCGTCCTCGCGGGCGGACCACTGATCGAGCATGCCGACGGCCAGGGTGGGAACGGCGAGGATTCGGGCCGCCGGCGCATCGGACCAGCCGGCGAGCGCGGCGAGGGCGGCCGCCGCGCCGAGCGCCGGGAAGGCGAGCGGCACGAGGTGGCGCGCGACGGCGAGCCCGCGCGCGCGTCCCGAGAGACGCAGGACGTCGACGTACGCGCCGGGCAGCGCGCGGAGCGCCGCGCCTCCGAGCAGGTGGAAGAGCGGCGCCGCTCCGACGCCGAGGCACAGCCCGAGCCAGCCGACGCCGCGCGCGCCAAGGACCTCGCGATGGACGACCGCGACGAACCACGTGGGCAGCAAGAGGGGCACGAGGAGCGCGCGGTCGAGCACGGCGCGACCGGGGAAGTCGAAGAGCGCGCCCGCGAGCCCGCCCGCGGCGAGCGCGGCCCCGAGGAGCGCGGCGCCCCCCGCGGCGAGCAGCCCCTGTGCCGTCTGCGCGGGGACGACCGTGCCAAGCAGGTGGCCGAGGAGCTCCGCCGAGGCCGGGGTCGCGTGCGCGAACGCGACCGCGAGCAGCGTCACGACCGGGAGCGCGACGACGGCGAGGACGAGCACGAGGGGCGCGGCGCGCGCCGCCCGCTCAGCGCGGCTGATCGAACGCAAGGGCATCGAGCATCCGGAGCACCGCCTCCCGGTTTCGCACGATATCGGCGAGCGGCACGCTTCGCACCTCGAACACGCCGCGCTCGATCCCGGGCTGGCCCGCCCCGAGCTCCTGGTTGACCTCGTTCAAGGGGGCGCGTCCGGCCACGGGGTAGGCAAAGGTCAGGTTGGCCATCAGGTCCTGAGTCTCCGGCCGCACCAGGTGCTCGAGCAGCGCCGTCGCCGCCTCGACGTTGTCGACGGAGCGGGTGAGCGCGAGCCCGCTGCGCAGGATGAAGCTCCCTCCCTCGCTCTGATCGGGGAAGAACACGGCCGACGCGAGCCCCCACGACCGCTGCTCGGCCGAGGAGAGCATGATCCCCATGTAGTAGGAGTTCGCGATGGCCACGTCGCACTTGCCCTCGTAGATGGCGCGCACCTGCCCGCGGTCGTCCCCGCCGGGCGTGCGGGCGAGGTTCGCCCGCAGCCCCGCGAGAAAGGCGCGCGTCCGCTCGGGTCCGAGCACGCTCATCATCTGGCCGAAGAGGCTCAGGTTGTAGTCGTGGTAGCCCGACCGGATGCAGACGCGGCCCTTCCACTTCGGCTCGGCGAGCGCCTCGTAGGTCGACAGCTCCGCGGGCTCGACGCGATCCCGCGCGTAGAAGATGACCCGCGCGCGGTAGGAGTCGGAGAAGTAGGCCCCCGAAGGCTCGCGAAAGCGCTCGGGCACGGCGGCCTCGATCGCGGCGGAGGAGAGCGGCTGGAGCAGCCCCTTGTGCCGGGCGATCTCGAGCAGATCGGCGTCCTTGGTGATGACGACGTCCGCCTCGTCGGGTCGGCTCTCGAGCCGGGCGAGGAGCCCCTTTTCGAGGTAGACCGCCCGGACGGCGATGCCCGTGGCCTGCTCGAAGGCCGAGAAGAGCGGAGCGAGGTGCGACTCGGTGCGGTCGGTGAGGACGCGAACTTCGCGCCCACGGGGACCCCGGCCCGGT
>JADLAB010000335.1 GCA_020848455.1 Polyangiaceae bacterium | reverse complement strand
TGTGGTTGATGACTCTTCACACAGCAGCAAGTGCGCACGCGAAGCGCCTACTTCAAGCTGCTTCAGCGATTACGTCACACGGTGGTCGCGATCGCACCTGGGGGGAGCGCGCGAAATCCAGGCTGAGTGGCCCGCACGAACTGATCTGCGTGAACGACACCGCGCCGCCGTTGTTGGGACCTCCGCGCCCGGTAGGCCGGGAGCTCCGGGTCGTTTGCGTCCTCCGCAGCGCGAGGGAGCTCGCTCCGTGGCTTCTTCGCTGACGCTGCGACTCTCTCGGCCCGCGATCCGACCGCCGTGTCAACGTCTAGCTGTCCCCCGGACGCTGGCCTCGCTCGCCACCTCGCTGCGGCCACGCCGTGCTCCCCTGGGAATCGGTCGTGAGCCCGGCCGGCCTTCGCGGGTGAACGGCCACCCGTGCGCCGAGCCTCACGTCCGCCGCGCCGAGCACCGGCGGCAACGGCTCGAACGCGAGCGAACGCTCGATCGCGTTGCGCAGCTCGCGCACGTTGCCCGGCCAGCGGTGGGCGTGGAGCACCGCGAGCGCGTCCGGCGCCAGGAGCGGCGGCTCCTGACCTGCGGGCGTGAGCTTCGCGATGAAATGGCGGGCGAGCGCGACGATGTCGTCGGGCCGCTCGCGCAGGGGCGGCACCTGGAGCGCGACGACCTGCAGCCGGTAGAAGAGATCCTCCCGGAAGCGGTGCTCGCGCACGAGCTCCGCCAGGTCGCGGAAGGTGGCGGCGATGACGCGCACGTCGAGCACGATGGGCTTGCGCTCGCCGAGCGGGAGGATCTCGCCATTTTCGAGGAAGCGCAGGAGCTTGGCTGGACGTCGAGAGGGAGCTCGCCGATCTCGTCGAGGAGCACCGTCCCGCCCTCGGCGGCGCGGAGCACGCCGGGTTGATCGGCCGCGGCGCCCGTGAAGGCGCCCCGGCGGTAGCCGAAGAGCTGCCCCTCGAAGAGGTCGCGCGGCACGGCGGCGCAGTTGAAGGCGACGTAGGGCGCGCGGGCCCGCGTCGAGAGGTCGTGGATCGCCCGAGCGAGGACCTCCTTGCCCGAGCCGGACTCGCCGCTGATGATCACGGTCGAGCGCGAGCGCGAGAGGCGCACGAGGTCGGCCTTGAGCTGCCGCATCGGAGCCGAGACGCTGATGAACCCGGGGATCTCGGGCAGGTCGCCGGCCTGCCCCGCCGCGGAGGGGGACGCGCGCTGGGAGCCGAGGCTGCGGAGCGCGGCGAGCTCGAGCGCGAGCTCGGCCACGCTGGCGAGGGCCGTGAGCAACGCGCGCGCTTCGCTGTCGACGGACGGGCCACCCGCGCCGAGGCGGAGGCGGCGGCCCGCGCCGTCGCCGAGCTCGACGCACACGAGCGCGCCTCCCGCCGCAGGCCCCGTGCGCACGAGCGGCGTCGTGCGCCCGGCCGAGTCGACCTCCTCGAGCTCGACCGCGACCCCGGGCAGTTGCTCCGCCACGAGCGTGACGAGCTCGCGCTCGATGAGCGCCGAGCTCATGCCGCGCACCGCGAGGCGCTGCAGCGGCACGACGAGACGCGCCACGGTCGCGGCTCGCGGCGTCGCGACGCCGCCCGCAGCGGGCCGCGGGGCAGGGGCTTCGCCCGGTGATGACAGCTGGAGATCGGTCACCGCGTCGAGCACGACGCCGAGCCGCTCGAGCTCCGCCCGGCAGCGCTCGATCCGCTCCGGTGCGCCCGGCTCGCCGAGCGCTCGGTCGATGGCCGCGAGCTCGAAGCGCGCGAGCGCCGCATTGCCGACGTCCTCGGCGAGGGTGAGCGTGCCGAGGGCGGACTCGATGAGCTGGCGCCCCTCGGACAGACGACCCTGACGGACGAGCAAGAGCCCCTTGGCGCGCCGCAGGACGGAGGTCGCCCAGATGGACGGGAAGCGCTCGAGGTGGCGCTCGGCGCGCCGCAGCGCGCGCTCGGCCCGCTCCGGCGTGCCCGCGCGGGCCGTCATGCTCGCGATGGCGAGCAACCCGTCGCTGCGGATGTCTCCCCAATCGGCCTCGCGCACGAAGTCCTCGGCCTGGCGCTCGAAGACGGCGGTGAGATCGGCGCCGCCGTGGGAGGCCCCGTGCATCCGGGAGCCGGTGACGAGGAGCGCGCCGAGGGCGCGCGTGATGCCGGGCGCCGTCGGGCCGTCGTAGGCGGCGAGCCGCTCGCCGAGGGCGCCGAGCGCCTCGGCCCGGCCGGTGAAGACGTAGACCTGCGCCAGGACGAGCGCCGAGTACGCCGGCGCGTAGCGGAGCTCGGCGGCGAGGTCGATCGCGTTCTCGAGGACGCGCTCCGCCTCCGCGAAGCGCGCGAGACGGACGAGCGCCGAGCCCTCGATGTTGTCGAGCATCAGCGAATGCAGGCCCGGCTGAAGGCGGGCCTGCAGGGCGAGCACGCGCGCCCGCTCGACGAGCCCGAGCGCCTCGTGCGGTGCACGCGCGTCCTGGATTGACAGCAGGGCGAGCTCTGCGAGGGCGCGCACGCGCGACACGGCAATGGCTCCCCGCTCGGCGACCTCCTCGAACGCTCGCGCCGCCGCCCCGCGGCGCCCGGAGGCAACGGCCACGAAACCCTCGGCCTCGAGGAGCAGCGTCCGCAGCAACGGCGCGGCGCGCGCCTGCCCGACCTCCGCGCCCTGCGGCAACACGCCGGGGAGGAGCTCCGCCTCGCCGACCGCGAGCGCCACCGCGGCGCGCACGACGGCGAGGAGCAGGCGCGCCTCCGGCGTGCCGAAGCTCTGCAGCAGGCGCTCGGCGAGGGCGAGGTGCGCATGGACCTTGCCCGCGTCGAAGAAGCGGCCGTCGGGCCAGCTGAAGAGCGCCGCGGCGGTGACGTGGAGCTCGAGCTCGACGAAGCCCGGGAGCTCCGGGAGCTCCGACAGGAGCGGTGCGATCGCAGCGAAGGCCCCGCACGTGTCCGCGCGCAGGAAGAGCACCGTCCGCGCGAGGGCCTGCGTCGCCAGGGCGCGGGCGGCGCGCGTGCGGAGGCGTCCCGAGGCCATGAGCGCCACGAGCTCGTTCTCGACGCGCCGGAGCTCGTCCGATGCGACGCGCTCGAGCAGCGGCAGGAGCTCGCGCTGCTCGGCCGCATCGAGCCCGGGTTTTTCGGGGCGAGTCGGCTCGTGGCCCTGCGCAAGGGCCACGAGGCGCGCGGCCACCTTGCCGCGCGGGCGGCGCGCCTGCGCGGAGTCGACGGGCAGCTCCCAGCGGTAGACCGTCAGCGGCGTGACGCCGAGCAGCGCCGCGAACGCGGCGCGCGTCCGCTCCCCGCGAAGGGAACGGATGTCATCCGGCTCGAGCGGTAGCTTCGGAGGCTTGTCCATGGCGCGACTCAGAGTATCCAATTCGCCCACATCATCCAGCCGCCCGCATTCGGAACATTCCAATCGGATGGTAGTGGCCGAGCGAGAGCCCGTCCACCGCACTTCCGCATGGATGGCGCGCGGCACGCGGGTTGCTAAAGCGACCACCGAGCTCCGAGGGCGCGCTGCGAAGTCGAGCGCTGGTCCCGGAGCGGAATCGTGGCGCCCCGGCTCCGAGGGCGAGGAGGATCATCATGGCCAGTGCAAGCAGCGTCGGGACGGAAACCCTCCACCCAGGTGAGGTCGGGGGCCGCAAGCGGACGATCGCCAAGGTCGCGCGCGTGACGCTCATCGGCTCGGGCGTGCTCGCGGCATCGCTCGGCCCCGTCCTGATGGCGGGAGGCGAGCGGCTGCTCCCGGTCCACGAGCTCTTCGGGCTGGTCGCCATCCTGTCCTTCTGGACCCTCGCGGGCGTCGGGGCGCGCTCGGGCGTCGCGCCGCTCGAGGTGGCGCTCGCCGGCGTCTGGGGCCTCGTCGCGTTCCTGCTCGCCGGGGCGCAGAAGCTCGCGCCGACCGCGACCGTCCACACGCTCCTCCAGGTGCTCCACGTGGCGAGCAGCATGGGCGTGATGATCGGAGGCCTGCGCCTCGCGCGCTCGGTGCTGAAGCCCACCGCCGGGCCCAAGGAGGGCGCACCGACGAGCCTCGCCGTGGCCGCGGGCGAGTTCCTCGCGAAGAAGCGCATCGCCGTGACCGGCGTCTCCCGCACGCCCCAGGCGCACGGCGCCAACGTCGTCTACCGCCGCCTGCGCGAGCGCGGCTACCAGGTCTTCGCGGTCAATCCGAACGCGCAAGAGGTCGAGGGCGACCGCGCCTATCGCGACCTCCGTTCCATCCCGGGCGGCGTCGAGGCCGTCGTCATCGCCACGCGGCCCGAGCGCGCGCTCGACACCGTGCGCGAGTGCGCGGAGCTCGGCGTCGAGCACGTCTGGATGCACCGCGGCCTCGGAGGCGGCAGCGTCTCCGAGCCGGCGACGGCCTGGGGTCGCGCGCACGGCATCCGCGTCATCGACGGCGCCTGCCCGCTCATGTTCGGGCCGACGGCGGACGCGGGCCACAAGGCCGTGCGCTGCCTGCTCACGCTGACGGGCAAGGTGCCGCGGCGCGTCGCCTGATCGGAGCCGGCCGGCCGGGCCGCATTCACCTCCCATGATCGCCAAAGGACCTCTCACATGAACACCAAGGCAGTGCACAGTCACGCGTCGCTCGTCGGCCTCTTCGGCCTCGTCACCGGCGGCGTCCTCTGCTTCGTGTTGCCCGAGCTCGAGCCCCTGGCCGGAAGGGCGCCCGCCGTCGTCTTTCGGGTCGTGGGGGTCGCCGTCGTGGCCTGGTCGCTCTACTCGTTCGCACCCCGCTGGGTCGGGCGCCGGTTCGAGTGGCTCCGCATCCGCGCGCGGGACGACCGGGGGTACGACTTCGGCTGGTCCTGGGCCTCGCTCAACGCGCCGTGGATGGCGGCGGGTACCGTGTGGGCCGTCGCGCTCGGTCTGCAGCTCGAGCTGCCCTCGGCCTGGCCCGCGTGGTTCGCCCTGTCGCTCCTCGGAGTCGGCTGGCTCCTCGGCGGAATGGCGCTTCGGAGTACGAGGCGCCTGGATGTCGCCCCGCTGCCGCTCGTCGACCTCCTGCGTTCGGACCACGACCTGGTGCTCGACGCGGGGTGCGGGGCCGGGCGCACGACGCTCGCGCTCTCGAAGGTGCTCGGCCGGGGCAGCATCGTCGCGCTCGACCGGTTCGACGCCTACTACATCGATGGCGGCGGGCGCGCGCTCCTCGAGCGCAACCTCCGCCTCGCCGGCCTCGGCGATCGCGTGCGGATCGAGCCGGGCGATCTCACGGCCCTCCCATTCCCGGACGGCCACTTCGACAGCGCCGTGAGCGCGCACGTCATCGACCACATGAAGCAACACAAGGAGGCCGCGCTCGCCGAGATCCACCGCGTCCTCGCGCCGGGCGGGCGCCTCTTGCTCGTCGTGTGGGTGCCGGGGTGGACCACGTTCGCGCTCGCCAACGTCTTCAGCTTCCTCCTCACCTCGAAGGCCGGGTGGCGCCGGCTCGCCAAGGGCGTCGGCTTCGACCTCCGCGACGAGGGCACCTTCAACGGGAACTGGTTCGCGGTGCTCGAGCGACCGCTCGCGACCCCGTGATCGAGAGTCTACACCGGAGAGATCCCGGACGAGAGCTGAGATGCTCTCGCCAATCGACTCCTCAAGGCCTGCGACGTCGTGGCTACACTCCCCGAGGCCACTGCGCGCCGCGCCGCGCAGCTCCGACGCCGCGCCCGCCGCGGATCTGCGGTCGATGCCGTCGTGGTCGCCATCGCCGAACCCGGCGGCACCGCCATTACGCCCGACCTCGAGGACCTTGAGGGTCGGCGTCCACGGTAGCGAGGGCCTCGAAGGCGGCGCGGAACAGGGCGTGGAAGAGCCCTCCGTCATCCGTGGACCTCACGCCGCCCCTCTGGCAGGATCGGGCTCGCGAAGGCGGGCGCAGCCCACGGAAGCCGCGCGCTCACGAGTAAGTAACGTGGGTGCAAGTCCCAGAGCCCTCAGCAACGTCGAACATTCGGACGGACAGGTATCGAGAATGGCAGTCGACATGCTCGGCCAACCGCGTGGTGGGAGCACGAACGTCGAGCGGGCTCACAGGAGGCGCGGCCGCGGGGCGCTCGCAATATGGGCCCTGGGAGCGACCGCGTGCCCGGGATCGAACCAGCCTCCCCCGCCGCCGCCCAGCTTCACGTCGCCCGTGGCGTCGCAGACACCCTCGGTTCCAGCGTCGTCCGCGAGCGTCATCCCCTGTCCCGACGCGACGAAGGCGTTCGCGGCGCAGTCGACGCTCGCGAGCTTCTGCGCGGCGCGCGCAGCGTGCCCGGGTTTCTCCGGTCAGCGCGACGCCACGGAATGGCGCCGCGAGCCGCACGAATGGTCGGCCGGCATCTCGTCCGGGTGGGCGCTCCTGACGGACGGACGCGTGCTCGAGCTCGGGCCGAGCGGCTTCGTGCTCCGGTACATCGTCGATTGGGGAAACGCGCGGCTCCTCGACGATCGGCTCTGGGTGGAGCAGGACGGCGAGGTGACCCTGCTCGAGCTCGCGACCGGCGTGACGAGCCGCCTCGGGCGCGTGCGTCTCGTCACACAGAGCCCGAGCGACCTCTACGTCGCGGACGACGGCCGCATGCGCCGGCTGCGCCGAAGCGATCTAGCCGAGCTCGGCAACGTGCCGTGGGCGCCCAAGCCCTTCGAGTACTTCCCGACGGACGTGGTCGTGCTGCGTGGCGGGGCGGGCCTGCTGGTGAACGCCCGGTCCGGCGGCGTGCTGGCCGATCTCACGACGGGCACGATACTTCGCCAACATCTGCGCGGTGCCGCGGTGCGGCCCGATGGCGCACGCCTCGTGGCCTGCGACCTCGACACGGACATGCTGGTCGAGGTGGACACCGCGTCGGGTGCCACGACGGCCAGGTTCAGCGTGCGGGGGCCCACTTGTGCCGAGGACGCGCTCACCACGCCCGCCGCCTATTCCGCCGATCCTCGCTACGTCTTCTGGGGCGAGCAGGGGTCACCGAGGCCGCCCGCAGGGCTCCCCTCGGTGGTGATCGTCGTCGGCGACACCGCTCAAGGCACCGTCACCCGCTACGAGGACCGGACGGTGGAATGGCGTGGCTCCGATTGGGCATCCCCGGGCTTCGATGCCGCGCGTGGCAGGATGTGCCTTGGCTTCGCCATGCCGAGCGTCGGCTGGGACGTCTGCAATTGGGAGCTCGGTGCCGAGGGACGAGCGGTCAGGAGCCCCGGGCCGATACCGCCGCCGGTCGGGCTTCCCAGCGGCGCGCGGCTCGTGGCGCGGGCGACCAGCCCATCGGGCGACCGCACGGCGGTGCTCTACCAGCGCAAGCTCCCCGGCACCGCAGGCGAGCTCGCCATCGCCACGGCCACGCGCGGCAAGCTCGATCGCACGACGGTCGTCGCCTCGGGCGAGCTGCCGTGGAGCCGGCTCGAGAGCGGCGACCGGAACCAACACGGCGTCGGCGTGCGACCCGTCGTGCTCGCGCTCTTCGACGAGCGGCACGCCGCCATTCTCGCGGCCAGCGACGGCGCGCCGGATGCTGCGTACGTCGACGTCGAGACGGGTAGCGTGCAGCCGTTGTGCACGGACGCGCCGCAGAAGCTCAGCGATTGCCTGCTCGCAGACGACGGCGTCGCGCCGACCGACCAGCCCTATCGGCCGTCGCCCGCACACCCGAGGTGGATCTACACCTGGGAGACCGAGAGCCTCTTCGATGGCACGACTGGCAAGACGTACTCGGTCAAGGCGAGCGACGCCGAGTGGCAGAAGGCGACGCGCATCGTACCGGCGTGTCCTTGAGCGGTGGTTCACCACCCACGTGCAATGGCGGCGCGCAATGCTGACGGCCGAGGAAGGCGCCCTCGTCGTACCCTGCGAGCGGGAAGGCGAGGTGCAAGAAGTCGCGGCCGTACTCGTAGCCCGCGTGACTCGAGGCGAGCGCCATCGCGAGCGTGGTCTCGAAGTTGTCTCCCGGCCAGCCGCTGTCGAGGTAGAACTTGACGGTCATGATTCACCCAGTCACCGACGACGAGTCCCACGAGCGGGCGCTGCGGCGCATCCAGCAGCTTTGGGCTGCCGCGGCGGGGTCGCGAGAGGCCGACGAGCTCGATGCCCTCGCCACGCTGGTCGACGCATACGAGCGGCGCGCGTTCCCGATTCCGCCCCCCGACCCGGTCGAGGCGATCGAGGCTCGTCGCGAGCAGCTCGGTTGGTCCCGCAAGGAGCTCGAGCCCTTGCTCGGCTCGCGTGCGCGCGTCTCAGAGGTTCTCACTCGGCGCCGTGCCC
>JADLAB010000334.1 GCA_020848455.1 Polyangiaceae bacterium | reverse complement strand
GCGCGAACAGGCTCCCGGTCACGTCGCGGTAGGCGAAGCGTCGCGCGGCGCGGTCCTGGAACACGTCCGCGAGGTTGTCGCGCTTGCGACCGCCGGTGAGCTCGGCGATGCGCGCGAGCGCGCCGAGATCGCTCCCGGTGGGCCGCAGCTCCTCGCCCTCGGTGAGCGCGGCGCCGGTGGTGGCCACGGCGTCTCCCGTCACTTCGTCGCGCGCCACGGCGACGTAGGCGCCCGGTCGCGACAGGGGGAGCGCGGCCTCGTAGAGCCCGGGGCCGGCCGCCTCGAGCGCCACGTCGCGCCGCCAGCCGTCCGGCCCGCTCACCACCGCGCGCAGCCGGCGGAACGACTCGCTCCGGCCCCCGTCGTCGACGGCCGTCGCGCGCAGCCGGAGCTCGCCCGCGGCGACCTCGGCCTCGAGGCGCACGCGCGCGTCGTCGCCGCTGCGCGCGAGCTCGCGGCCGAGCTGCGCCACGAGCCGCGCCGCGCCCGGCCAGTGGGTCCAGGCCTGGCCCCAGCGGTCCTCGAGGTCGCTCGTGAAGGCGGCGGACCGGCCGAGGCCCGCGCGCCAGGTCGCGAGCACCGGATCGCCCTCGGGCCCCGTGAGGAGCACGGTCGCGCGCGGCTTCGGGATCGTCACCACGTAGCCCTCGAGCGGCGGGGCGGCGTCGAGATCGACGCCCGCCGTCGCCGGACCGCTCGCGCCCGCCTGGACCACGAAGGGGTCCTCCTTGATGGCCGAGCGCGAGGCGAGCACCGTCTCCTGCGTGAACACGGCGGGCAGGCGCGTCGCGTCCTCGACGAGGTAGAAGCGCCCGTTGCCGAGCTTCGAGAGCTCGGCGAGCGCGCCCACGTCCTTGCCACGCCCGAGCGCGACGATGCTCGTCGTGATGCCCTTTTGCGCCGCGCCGCGGACGAGCGCCGTGGCCGGCGCGCCGAGATCCTCGGCGTCGTCACCGTCCGAGAAGAGCAGCACGTGCTTCAGGTTCACCTCGGCGGGCGCGAGCGCGGCGTACGCGGCCTCGAGCGCCACCGGCACGAGGATCCCGCCGCCGCCCGGCCCGACGGCGCGGATGGCGCGACCCACGGCGGCCTTGTCCGAGACCGGTCCGACCGGGACCGCCCAGCGCGGCACGGTGTCGACGTGCACGACGCCGAGCGAGTCGCCGGCGCCGAGCAGCTCGGCCGAGCGCGCGGCGGCCTCGTTGGCGAGCTCGAGCTTCGTGCGCCCGGAGACCTGCATCGCCATCGAGCCCGAGATGTCGATGGCGATGACCTCGGCGAGGCTCGCGCGGCGCTGCTCGTCCTTCAGGTCGAACGACACCGGCGCCACCTCCTCGAGCGGGCTGCCCGCGTAGCCGCCCGGCCCCATGGCCCCGGGCCCACCGAGCAGCCACAGCCCGCCGCCGAGGTCCCGCACGTAGCTCGCGAGGGCGGCGACCGCGAGCGGTGACACGTCCGCCGCAGGGATGTCGCCGAGGACGATGAGGTCGTAGCCCGCCGCCGCCGCGACGTCCGCCGGCACGGAGCTCGCGTCGCCCTGTTCGACCGCGAAGCCCGCGCGCTCGAGCGCCCCCGCCACGAAGGCGCTCTTGCCGCGCTCGGCCGCGAGCACGAGCGCGCGCGCGGGGCCGCGCACGCGCACGAAGGTCGTCGCGGTGTTGTCGTCCGGGCTCGCGTCGAGCGCCGGATCGGCGGCCGAGATCGACAGGTCGTAGCGATGCAGGCCCGGCAGGTCGAGCACCTCGCGGACGCGCAGCACGTCCTCGCCCGCCGCGACGTCCGCCGCGAAGCGCCGCAGCGGTACGCCATCGCGCGACAGGCGGAGCTCGAGCCGGGTCGCCGCCGGCGAGCTCGTGACGATGCGCAGCTCGATGCTCTCACCGAGGCTGGCGCGCGGCGGCGCCCGCAGCGACACGAGCCGCACGTCCGCGGCCTCGCGCTGCTCGAGCGCGACGACGTCGATGGGGATCTGGGCGGTGACGGCGGCGGCCGCGGCCGCGAGGGCGTCGCCGCGCGTGGCGACCCCGTCCGACACGAGCACCAGGCGCGCGGCCGAGTCGCTCGGCACCTCCGCGAGGCCCCGGCGCAGGGCGGCCGCGAGGTCGGTGCCGTCGCGGGCCACGGTGGCGCGCTGCGTGGGGCGTGGCTCGTCGCGCTCGCGCGGCACCTCCTCGCACGCGGCCGTCGCCCCGAACACCACGACCCCGATGCGGTCGCCCGCGCGCATGTTGCCGCGGGCAGCCTCGAGCTCGCGCGCCACGCGCACCTCGGCGTCCGGCACGAGATCGATGGACCGGCTGCGGTCGACGACCGCGATGACGGTGAGCCGATCGAGCGGCCGCCCGAGCTCCGGTCGCGTGGCCGCGAGCGCGGCGGCGAGCACGGCCACCATGGCCGCGAGATCCGCGAGGTGCCGGCGCCACGGTCGCGGCCGCCACGGGGCGCGGAGCAGCGTCCACACGGCGACCGAGGCCGCGAGCGGTGCCACGAGCGCGAGCGCCGGCGAGCCGAGACGCACGAAGCGCTCCGGCACGAGCTCGGCCCACACGAGCCCCACGTAGAGGGCCGGCACGAGCGCGGCGAGCCAGCCGAGGCAGAGCACCGGCCGCCGGCCCGCGCCGCGCCGCAGCCCGAGCCACGCGCAGCCGAGCGCCGCGGCGAGACCCGCCACGAGCGCGACGTACGGCAGGATGCGGCTCGCCACCTTGGGTCCATCGTGTAGCGCAGCTCCGTCGGGCGCACGAGCGGGGCGGGGTCGCGAACTTTCCCGCCGCGCGGCCCCGTCGCTATCGTCCGGCGCGCATGGGGAAGGGCCTCGCGGTCATCGCCTGGGTCATCGCCTTCGTGGTGGCGACCTGGGCGCTGCGCGGCGTCGCCTGGGCGCCACCCGCGCTCGGCTCGCCGGAGGCGTTCGCTGCGCTCGCCCGGCCGTTCACACCCCGGGTGCCGGGCGGTGGGGGCGAGCTCGACCGGGTGGCGGGCTCCGGCGCCGGGGAGAGCCCGGCCGAGCTCGAGGCCCTCGTCGAGCTCCCGGCGGCGCAGCCCGCGCCCGGGGCGAGCGCGCCGGGCGCCGATGCGCTGCCGAGCTTCGCGGACTTCCTCGCGAGCCTCGGAGCCCTCGAGCGCGGCCTGCGCGACAAGGTGCGCGTCGCCCACCTCGGCGACTCGGAGCTCGTGGGGGACGGCGTGTCGAGCGCGCTCCGCGACGCGCTCTCCGAGCGCTTCGGCTCGGGCGGGCTCGGCTTCAGCCTCGCGATGTCGCCCTTCGCGTGGTACGCGCGCCGCGGCTGGGAGCACCGCGAGGGCAGGGGCTTCGAGGCGCGGAGCTTCGTCTTCGCCCGCCCCGGCGAGCACGGCTTCGGGCCGGGCGGGGTCGGCTTCGTCGCGCAGGGCTTCGGGGCGAGCGCCCACGTGCGGCTGCTCGGGCCGGGTGAGATCGCCCCGCTCGTCAACGGCCCGGCCGTGCCTTCCCCCGTGGGCGAGCCGTGCACGCTCGGCTTTCACTACTGGGCCGAGCCCGGCCTCGGCGCGGCGGTGCTCCGCCTCGACGGCGTCGAGGCGGCTCGCATCTCGTTCGCGGCCGAGCGCGCCGGGAGCGCCGTCGAGCGGCTCCACGTCGCGAGCTGTCCGCGCAAGCTCGAGGTCGAGACCACGGGCAAGGGCCCCCACCGCGTCTTCGGCTGGTCGGTCGAGCGCGACACACCCGGCATCGTGTGGTCCTCGCTCGGCATGATCTCGGCGCGGCTCGTGCACCTCGAGAACTACGGGGACGAGGCGCTCGCCGGGGCGCTCGCCGGCCTCGAGCCCGACCTCCTGGTCGTCACGTACTGCCTCAACTTCAACGAGCACGGCCTGCCGCGCGACTTCGTCGCCACGGCGACCCACGCGCTCGCGCGGCTGCGGGCGGCCGCCCCGCGCGCCGCCTGCCTCGTGACCGGGCCCTATCCGGTGGGACCGCCCGCGACCGAGCACGTCGATCTGCCGCTCCGCGAGGTGGTCGAGGCCCTCGACCGCGCACAACGCGAGGCGGCGCTCGCGGTCGGCTGCGCCTACGTCGATCGCATCCGCCTCGCGGGCGGCATCGACGCGGTCAAGCGCTGGACCGCCGTGCGGCCGGCCCTGTTGAGCGGCGACTACCGGCACCTCACGCCGGAGGGCGCCGAGCGCATGGGGCGGGCGCTCGCGCGCGTGATCCTCGGCGAGCTCGACGGTCACGGGGCGCCCGGCGCCGCGGACCCCGGGCTCGAGGCGCGCCGGCCGCGTCGTCCGCCGGCTGGCGACTGAGGCGCGGCTCATGCTCTTCAACTCGCCCGAGTTCGCGCTCTTCCTCGTCGCGGTGCTGCTCCTCTACTGGGCGCTCCGGCACCGGGTGCAGGCGCGCCTCTGGGTGCTGCTCGTCGCGAGCTACTACTTCTACGCCTGCTGGGACGTGCGCTTCCTCCTTTTGCTCTTCGGCATCACGCTCGTCGACTGGGCGCTCGCGCTCGCCCTGTCGCGCGCTCGGCCGGGCGCGTGGCGTGCGGTCGCGTGCGCGGCCGGCATCGGTCTCAACCTCGGCCTGCTCGGCTTCTGGAAGTACACGGACTTCGTCCTCGACAACCTGCGCGTCCCGCTCGCGAGCCTCGGCGTGCGCGTGCCCGCGAGCCTCGGGCTCGTGCTCCCGGTCGGCGTGTCGTTCTTCACCTTCCAGGGCATCTCCTACCTCGTCGACGTCTACCGGGGCGACGTCGCGGCCGAGCGGTCGCTGTTCCGCTTCGCCCTCTACAAGGCCTTCTTCCCGCAGCTCGTCGCCGGGCCGATCGTGCGCGCCCGCGACATCGTCGCGCAGTTCGCCGCGCCCTTTCGCCTGTCGGGGCGCGACTTCGGCGCCGCGCTCGAGCTCGTGCTCGGCGGCCTCGTGAAGAAGGTCGTCCTCGCCGATTTTCTCGCGGCGAACCTCGTCGACCGCGTGTTCGACTTTCCCGAGCGCTTCTCGAGCCTCGAGGTGGCGGCCGCCGTCTACGGCTACGGCCTGCAGATCTACGGCGACTTCTCGGGCTACACCGACATCGCCATCGGTGTCGCCCGGCTCTTCGGCTTCGAGCTCCGCCCGAACTTCCGGCTGCCCTACCAGGCCGACGGCCTGCAGGACTTCTGGCGGCGCTGGCACATCTCGCTCTCGAGCTGGCTGCGCGACTACCTCTACGTGCCGCTCGGCGGCTCGCGCCACGGCAGCCTGCGCACCGTGGCCGCGCTCCTCGCCACCATGCTCCTCGGCGGCCTGTGGCACGGCGCGCGCTGGAGCTTCGTGTGGTGGGGCGCCCTGCACGGGGTCGGGCTCGCGCTCGAGCGGGTGTGGCGGCAGGCGCGCGGCGAGCGGCGGCTCGTGCCGCGCCCGGTGCGCGTGCTCCTCACGCTCCACTTCGTGCTCGGCGCCTGGGTGCTGTTCCGCTGCCAGGATCTAGGGGCCGCGGGGGCGGTCTTCGGTCGCATCCTCGCCTTCGAGCCGGGGGTGCGGAACCTCCCCTTCGCGGTCGTCGGGCTCCTCGCCCTCGGCTGGGTCGCGTGCTTTCTGCCCGAGCGCTGGCGCGTGCGCACGGCCGACCTCTTCGCGCGCGCTCCGGCGGTCGCGCAGGCGGCGGCCGTCGTCGGCGTGCTCTACCTGCTGCGCCACTTCGCGGGCAGCGCCCCGGCGCCGTTCATCTACTTCCAGTTCT
>JADLAB010000333.1 GCA_020848455.1 Polyangiaceae bacterium | reverse complement strand
TACTTCGCGGCCGACAGCTCGAGCACGCCAAGTTCCGACGCCAGCAACCGCTGGGCCGCTTCATCGTCGACTTCTTCTGCGAAGCAGCTCGGCTCGTCGTAGAGGTGGATGGCGGCCGTCACGACGACCCGAGCGTCGCTGCTCGCGATGCGGACCGCGACGCCTTGCTTCGCGCCGCAGGCCTCACGGTCCTGCGCCTCTTGCTGCGTGCTCACGCTCTCAGTCCGGAGGCGCCTGCGGGCCAGGCCCCCGTGCCCGCCGGCGAGCGGTCTCCGCCTCGACGAGCAGGGCCGCGAGCAAGAGCGCCGGGACGGCGCCGTAGCCGCCGGTCGCGAGCCAGCCGAAGGCGACCGGGAACGCATCGCCCTCGCCGAGGCTCGTGAGCACGAGCCCGACGGCGGCCGCGAGCCCGGGTGCGGCGACCGTGGCGAGGGCCGCGCTCGCGGCGGGGCGACGGAGCGCGAAGACGCGCCAGGTGACGAGCACGAGCGTGAGGCAGCTGCCCGCGTGCAGGCCGAGCAGGCGCCACCAGCCGGCGTCGCTGCGGGTCCGGGCGGCGAAGCCGAGCACCGCGAGCCCGCAGGCGACCGCGAAGGCGAGCCCGACCGCGAGCCACGGCAGGGCGCGCGCCGGTGCTCGCGCGCGGCGCCGCGTCTCGAGCAGGGCGACGACGAGGGCGGCGACGAGCACGACGCCGGGCAGACTCGCGAGCGCGGCCGTGCCGGCCTCGCGCGGCGTCGGACCGCAGCGGAACGCGAAGGTGAAGGGGGCGAGGGCGAGCCAGCGGGACATGGCGGCGAACGGGCGGCACCCGGGCGAGCGTGCCCGGGGAGCATATCCCGCCCGGTGCCGTCCGCGCGCGCTTGCGCAGCCTCGCGTGCGGCCCTACCTTGCCCCCCATGGCCACCGTGGGGACGCTCGATTTCGAGGGCTTCGTCGCAGAGCGCAAGGAGAAGCAGGCCGGGTCGAGCCGCGATCCGCACGCCTACGTCTACGTGTCCGACAAGACGACACGCGCCACCTTCCAGCGCATCAATCCGGTGGAGCTCGCCGTGGCGGCCGCCGTCCGGATGTTCAAGACGTTCGGCAAGAACCAGCTGCTCGGCAACACCATCAAGGTGGGGCCGACGCAGTTCCCGCGCGTCCACAACCTCGGCAAGCAGTGCGCCGAGACGCTCGGCATCGCGCCGCCCACCATCTACATCGTCAACAACCCGACGCTGAACGCCGCCACGGCCGGGACGAACGACGACTCGTTCATTCTCGTGCACTCGGCCCTCGTCGACCACCTGAGCGACGAGGAGCTGCTGTCCGTCATCGGCCACGAGTGCGGGCACATCCACAACAACCACGTCGTCTACCTCACGGCGATGCGCTTCCTCACCGACATGGCCGGCCGCTTCCTCGGCTGGATCGTGCTGCCGGCGCTCGTGGCGCTCCAGGCCTGGTCGCGGCGCGCGGAGATCACCTGCGACCGCGCCGGCCTTCTGTGCAGCGGCGACATCAAGGTCTCGACGCGCGCCCTCGCCAAGCTCGCCCTCGGCTCCAACAAGCTCTACGAGGAGCTCAACATGGAAGCCTTTCTCGAGCAGTACGAGGAAGGCAAGGAGGGCATCGGCAAGATCACCGAGTACCTCGCGAGCCACCCGTGGCTGCCGAAGCGCGTCAAGGCGCTGCGCGTGTTCGCCGAGAGTCAGCTGTTCCGCGAGCGCACCGGCGGCAGCGGTGGGCTCACCATGGACCAGGTGGACCAAGAGGTGCACGGCATCATCAAGGTGATGGGATGAGCGACGCGACGGCTGCGACGGGCACGGGCGGCACGGCAGAGACCCAGGCCTTCGAGGCCTTCTCGCGGCGGCGTCAGGCCGTGGCGGACCTGCTCCGCAAGTTGCGCGGCACCGCCGACAAGATCGGCGCCAAGACCCTGGCGACGCGCCTCGGGCGGGAGCTCGTCGACAAGCTCGACGAGGACCGCTTCAACCTCGTCGTGGTGGGCGAGTTCAACCACGGCAAGACGAGCCTCGTCAACGCCCTGCTCGCGCTCTCGACCGGCGAGGAGGCCTCGACTCCAGCGGCTGCGCGGGCGCTACCCGTGGGCGTCACGCCGACCACGGCCGTGATCCACCACGTGAGCTTCGCCGAGGCGCCGCGGGCGACGGTCGTGCACGTGGACGGACGGCGCGAGGACGTGTCCTTCGAGGGGCTGGCGCGCTACTGCGCCCTCGGTGCCGAGGCCGAGGGGCCGCGCGACGACATCGGCTACATCGACGTGGGCTACCCGGCCGAGATCTTGCGCGACCGCATCGTGCTCGTCGACACGCCCGGGGTGAACGACCTCTGCCTGCAGCGCGCCGACGTCACCTACAAGTACATCCCGCAGTCCGACGCCGTCCTGTTCGTGATCGACGCGGGCCAGCCGTTGAAGGAGAGCGAGCGGCTGTTCCTCAAGGACAAGCTCATCGGCCAGTCGCGCGACAAGATCATCTTCGTCGTCACCAAGGTGGACATCTGGAGCGAGGCCGAGCGCGCCGAGGCCCTCGGCTACGTCGCGAGCGAGCTCGCCAAGCTGGTCCCGACGCCCATCGTCTACCCGGTCTCGCCCGCGCGCATGCAGCAGGGCGCGGTCGCCGAGAGCGGCATGCCGGAGCTGGTGCGCTTTCTGCGCCGCTACCTGGCCGAGGAGCGCGGGCGCATCCTGCTCGACAACGCCCTCGGCGAGGGGCTCGAGGCCTGTCGCGCGCTCGAGCGGGGGGTCGACGCCCGGCGGCGCGCGGCCCGCATGACCTCCGAGGAGCTCGGGCGGCGCATCGAGCGCATCGAGGGCGATCTCGCCGGTCAGCGGAGCACGCTCGAGGAGCGGCGCGCGGCGGTGCGGGAAGCGGTGGCCGCGATCCGCGCCTGGGTGCGGCGCGACCTCGACCGATTCTGCGACGACGTCATCCGGCAGCTGCCCGAGGTGGTGGACAAGACCCCGGTCGACGACCTCAAGCAGCACTTCTCGGCCTTCCTCGAGGCGACCTTCGCGCGCTGGGCCGAGGCCGAGTGCGAGGAGATCGCGCGCGCGCTCGAGGAGCTCGGCGAGCGCACCGTGGCCCTCATGCGCGAGGACGCCCACGAGACGGCGCGGCGGCTGGGCGAGGTGGCGGGCGCCGAGGTGACGCCCCCGCCGATCCAGGTCGACACCTTCGCGTACGACGTGGGGGTGTTCGCGCTCTTCAGCGTCGGGGTGGGCATGCTGTTCACGAACCTCCTGCTCGGCGGGCTGCTCACCATCGCCGCACCCGTGCTCGCCATGTACCTGAAAGACAAGGTCGAGGTGCAGACGCGCGCGAAGGCCAAGGAGCTCGCCGCGACGGCGCTGCGCGAGGCGGCCGCGCGCGTGGCGCCGAAGCTCGACGAGATGATCGAGGGCTTCCGGGACCGGCTCGACGCGTGGCTCGTCGCCGCGGGGCGCGAGCTGCACCAGGAGCTCATCGACGTGCTGGCGGCCATGCGGGCCGAGCGCACGCTGGTCGAGCCCGACGCCGAGCGGCAGGCGCGGGCCGCGGACGCGCTCGACGCCGAGCTCGGGGCGGTGCGGGACGAGATCGCCGCGACCCGGGCGGCCCTGTGGCAGCCGGCGGTACCCGCGGGCGAGGGGCCCGCGGGCGAGGGGCCCGCGGGCGCTCCGGGCACCTGACCGGGGGCGCGCGCGGAGCGCCACGCCGGCGAGGCTGCCAAGGGCGGCAGAGTTCGGCTATCGTTCGGGCTCGGTGCACTTCAACGCCTCGCCACGCGAGCTCGTCATCAAGCTCGTCTATTACGGGCCCGGTCTCTCCGGCAAGACGAGCAACCTCATCGGTCTGCATCAGCGCATCTTCGCCGTGGCGGGTGGAGCGGGCGCCGAGGGCGGCGACGGTCCGCAGAGCGCACCGTCCGAGCCCGGCCGACTCCTCACCCTCGAGACCGCCGACGACCGCACGCTCTTCTTCGACATGCTGCCGCTGTGGTTCCGCAACGTCGCGGGCGACGCGATGGTGCGCATCAAGGTGTTCACCGTCCCCGGGCAGCCGATCCACACCGCGAGTCGCCGGCTCGTGCTCCAGGGCGCCGACGGGCTCGCCTTCATCGCCGACTCGCAGATCTCTCACACCCGGCAGAACGCCGACAGCTTCCGCGAGCTCTGCGACAACCTGAAGCAGTTCGGCAGCAGCATCGACGACGTGCCGCTCGTCATCCAGTTCAACAAGCGCGATCTGCCGAACGTCCGCAGCGACCGCGAGCTCGACGCGCTCGCCCGGCGCAGCCGCGAGCCCGTCTTCGCCGCCGTGGCGAGCGTGGGGGACGGCGTGGCCGAGACCTTCATCGGGCTGCTCGACGTCACCTGGCGGCAGCTCGACCAGAAGCACGGCCTGTCCGAGCGGCTGCGCATCGATCGCGACGAGCTGCTCGCGGGCGCCGCGCTGCAGATCGCCGCCGACGCCCCGGTCGAAGTCCTGCTCGCGCGCCGCCTCGGCGAGGCGGCACCCCACCGTCCGGGAGCGCACGCATGAGCGAGGACACGACTCCCGATCCGGTCGGCGAGCCGCTGGCGGGCGACGTCGAGCTGTCGGACATCGTCGACCTCGACGCGCTCCGGGCCATCGCCAGGAACGTGAACTGGCTCTTCGGCGTGCCGGTGCGCGTGTTCTCGAAGAGCGGCGCGCTCGTCGCCGAGGTCGGCGCCCAGGCGGCGATCTGCGGCCTCGTGAACGGCGTGCCCGACGGGCGCAAGGGCTGCTCGTCGGTGGTCGCGGAGGTGAAGCGCCAGGCGCTCTCGGCCGACGCGCCCTGCGCCATCGCGTGCTTCACCTCGGCGCGCTACGAGATCGTGCCGGTGGAGCATCACGGCGAGTGTGGCGGTCGCTTCGTCATCGGCCCCTACCGCCTCGATCCCGACCCCGAGCTGGCGCGCGGCGAGCTGCCGCAGAGCCTCGTCGCGATCGACGCCCGCCTCGACACCGCGCGCGCGCTCCGGCTCCTGCCCGAGATGGTCACGCTGAGCGCCGAGCGGGCCCAGCAGCTCTGCGACCACGTGCGGCTCGTGCTCGAGAACGTGATGCGCGCCGGCTACCAGGCGCTCGTCACCTCGCGCATGCACCTGGCCGCGACGCGCGAGAGCTACCGCGAGCTGCGCGCCAAGCACGCGCAGCTCGAGGACGCGAACCGGCGCCTGCAGGAGCTCGACAGCCTGAAGACGAGCTTCTTGTCCACGGTGTCGCACGAGCTGCGCACACCGCTCACGTCGATCATCGGCTACGGAGACATGCTGCTCGACGGCATGGCCGGGCCGCTCACCGACGAGCAGCGCACCTTCCTGTCGGTCGTGCGCCGGCAGAGCGATCAGCTCCTGCACCTCATCACGACGCTGCTCGACGCCTCGCGCCTCGAGCGCGGCACGATGCCGATCCAGAAGCAGCCCACCAAGATCGCCGAGGTCCTGGCGGACGTGGTCTCGACGCTCGCCCCGCGTGCCATCGAGAAGGGGGTGTACCTCGAGCTCCGTACCGAGGTCACGGCGCCCGGCGGCCCCGCGTCCGGCAGGTCGGGCGGCGACGCCACGCCCGTCGTGTTCGGCGATCCGAATCGTCTCCGGCAGGTGTTCCTCAACCTGGTCGAGAACGCGGTGAAGTTCAGCCCCTCGGACGGCAGCGGCATCGTCAGCCTGTCGACGCGCGTGGTCGAGGACGGCGACGCGGACCGGGTCGGCTACATCCTCTTCGCGCCGCTCGAGCGCAAGGTCGAGGTGCGGGTCGCGGACACGGGCACCGGCATCCCCGATCGCGTCAAGCGGCGCGTCTTCGACCCGTTCTACCAGGTGGAGGCCACCTCGACGCGCGAGTACTCCGGCAGCGGGCTCGGCCTGTCGATCGTCAAGCAGCTGGTCGACGCCCACGGTGGGACGGTCGCCGTGGAGGACAACCCCGGCGGCGGCGCGGTGTTCGTGGTGCGCCTGCCCCTGTGGACGGGCCAGACGTGAGCGACGAGGCGAGCCGGGTGGCGCTGCTCGAGCGCGCCTTCGGCCGCGCACCTCGAGGCGTGCTCTGCGGCATCGGCGACGACGCGGCGGTGCTCGCGCCGGGGCGCGACCGGCTGGTCTGGACGGTCGACGTGCAGGTCGAGGGCGTGCACTTCCAGCGGAGCTGGCTCGGGCTCGATGCGCTCGGCTACCGCTCGGTGATGGCGGCGGCGAGCGATCTCGCGGCCATGGGTGCGCGCCCGCGCGCCGTCCTTTCGGGGCTCGTGCTGCCGCCGGGCTTCTCCGACGCCGAGCTCGGGGCGCTGGCGCGCGGGCAGGCGCGGGCCTGTCGCGAGCTCGGCACGGCGGTCGTCGGGGGCAACCTGGCCCGTGGGGGCGAGCTCAGCGTGACGACCAGCGTGCTCGGGCACGCGGCGCGACCGCTCCTGCGCCGCGGCGCGCGCCCCGGCGATGGCGTGTGGGTCGCGGGGACGACCGGCCTCGCGGCGGCCGGGCTGGCCTGGCTGGCGCGCGCCGGTGGGGCGGCGCGCGTGCCGGTCGCGCTGCGCGCCGCGGTGGCGGCCTGGCAGCGGCCCGTCGCGCGCATCGACGCGGGCGCGCTCGTGGCGCGGCGCGCGCACGCGGCCATCGACCTGTCGGACGGGCTCGCCATCGACCTCGCGCGGCTCGCGCGGGCGAGCGGCGTCGTGGTGGTGCTCGCGGAGGAGGCCCTCGTGACCGAGGCGCTCACCCGCGCGGCGCGCGCGCTCGCGGCGCGCGGCGTCGCGGCGAGCGCGCTCGAGCTCGCCCTGCACGGCGGCGAGGACTACGCGCTCGTCGCGGTGCTGCCGGCGCGCGGCACGCCCGCGGGGCTCGCGGCGGCGGGCTTCCGCTGCATCGGCTCCTGCGAGCCGCGCGCGCCGCGCGGTGCGAGCCCGCTCGTGCTCGTCGCGCGCACCGGCACCCGGCGCCCGCTCGCGGCCCGGGGCTTCGATCATTTCGCGCGTGGCGGGGCGCGGGCCCGAGCTGTATCCTGATCGGCGTGCGTCGCTTCGCCTGGCTCGCGCTCGCCGCGGTCGTGCCGCTGGTCGTCACGTCGCTCGAGGCCTGCTCCGAGGACCGCCCCGGTCCGATGCAGCAGAAGAAGACGACGAGCGGCGCCGGCGGCGGCAGTCTGTTCGACGCCGGGCTCGCCGGAGGACCGCCCTCCCTCGACGCGCCCGGCCTGTGCGGCAACGAGCTGCATCAGGTGGTCTTCGACGCGCCGAACCTCTACTTCGTGCTCGACCGCTCGGGCAGCATGGCCGCGCCCGTGGCGGGCGACACGGCCTACGACGTGGTGCGCGCCGCGATGCTGTCGCTCGTCAAGCACCTCGGCGCGCTGGTGCGCGTGGGGGCGGCGATCTTCCCGGGGATCTCGCTCGGCGACACCTGCGCGCCGGGCGAGGAGGTCTTCGCGGTCACCCAGGGCGATCCCGTGCAGCCGAACGGGACCGAGGGGCCCGTCACGACGGCGCTGCGCTTCGCGACGAAGGTCGCTCCGAGCGGGGGCACTCCGACCTCGGCGACCCTCGAGGTGCTGTTGCCCACGCTCGCGGCGCTGCCCGGGCGCACCATCGTGCTGCTCGCGACCGATGGCGCGCCGAACTGCAACTCCGAGGCGAGCTGCGGCCTCGACGAGTGTCAGGCCTACCTCGAGGGCTACTGCGACCCGAACGTGAACTGCTGCCTGCCGGGCGGCACCGCCGGCCCGCTCAACTGCGTGGACCGACCGGCCACCGTGGCGGCCGTCGAGGCGATCCACGCCCTCGGCATCGACGTCTACGTCATCGGCATCCCGGGCAGCGACCTCTACTCGGGCGTGCTCGACGCGATGGCGACGGCCGGCGGCACGGCGCACTCCCAGTTCCCGCTCTACGTGAAGGTCGACGACCTCGCGACGCTCGAGCCGACCTTCGCAGCGATCGCGGCCGCGGCGATCACCTGCGAGTTCACGCTCTCCGACCCGCCCACCGACAAGGGCCTCACGAACGTGTACCTCGACGGCACCGTCGTGCCCTACGACCCTGCGAACGGCTGGACGTGGGTCGGCGACGATCGCGTGTGGCTGCACGGCGACGCGTGCTCGCTGCTGAAGACGGGCGGGGCCGTGAACGTGCAGATCGTGAGCGGCTGCCCCACCGAGCTGCCGCAGTGACGCGCGCTACTTCGTGCCCGGGACGCTCACCGAGACGACGACGGGCACGGGCTCGGCCGGATCGGGCTTGACGTAGCCGACCCTGCCCACGATGCACGGCGCGAGCCCGGGCGGCTTCGGGTTGACGACCACGGCGTTCGACTGGCCGTTCCAGGTGGCCGTGACGGTGATGGTCGTCGGGGCCAGAGCGGTGCCCTTCTCCTTCGCGGACTGGAGCAAGTCGGCCCAGCAGCCGGTGACGGCGGAGCGCGCGGCGGGCCCCAGCTTGGCGCTGGCCGGTGCGGGGGTCGAGCTCGAGGCCGCGGGCGCCGGGGCCGAGCTCGCTGCCGGCGCCGGGGACTTCGAGCTCGCGCTCGCGGACGCGGGCGCGGGGCTGGACGCGCTCGCCGCGGCCTCGCTCGCCGAGGCGCTCGCGCTCGCGGAGGCCGAGGCGCTCGCGCTGTCGGAGGCGCTCGCGCTCGCGGAGGTCGAGGCGCTCGCGCTCGCGCTCGCGCTCGCGGAGGCCGAGGCGCTCGCGCTCGCCGAGGCCGACGCGCTCGCCGCCGCGGCGGAGGCAGGTGCGGGCGAGGCCGACGCCGTGCCGGCCGGGGTCGCGTTGCCGGGGCGGGTCGCGAGCACGACGCCGGCCGCGGTCCCGCCGGCGGCGAGCGCGGCGACGAGGACGTAGAGCCAGGTCAGGCTGCGCGCGGGGGGCGCAGCCTGCGCCGTCGTCGCGGCGGGCAGGGGGGCGGACGCGGCGGCGCTCGCGACGTGCGCCGGCGGCGCTGCTGGCGCGGTCGTGGCCGCGACGGCCGTCGACGCCGTGAGCCCGTCGGGCGCCGTGGGCGCCGGCCCGGCGCCGCTCGCCGTCGCGACGGCGGTCGCGCCGGGATGGGTCGCGGCGTAGGGAGTGGCCACGGACGGGGCGCCCGCGCCCTGCGACGCCGCGAGCGGCGCTGCTCCACCCGGGGCCACCGCCCCCGGGGCGGCCACGGGCGCCGCGCTCGGCGCTGGCGGCACGTAGGCCTCCATCGCGATCGTGCGCCCGAGCCCGAGGACCGGGTCGGCGGCGCTCGGCACCGGTGCGTGCCGCGCGACCGTCGCCGGCGCCTGGGCGAGCTGCGACAGCGCGGCCGCGAGCTCGCGCGCCGAGCCGAAGCGCTCGTCCGGTACGACGTGCAGCGCCTTCTGGAACCACGCCTCGACGGCCTCGGGCAACTCGGGCCGGTGGTGCCGCACGCTGGCGAAGCTGCCCGAGTGGATCGTCACCATGAGCCCGCCGAGCGTCTCGCCGTCGAATGGAACGGCGCCCGAGAGGCACCGGTACGCCACGACCGCGAGCGACCAGAGATCGGCCCGGTGGTCGGCCGTGCGCGGCGACACGATCTGCTCCGGGCTCATGTAGTACGGCGTGCCCACCAGATTGCCGGTGGCCGTCATGTTGAACTCGCCCTCGCCGCGCAGCTTGGCGACGCCGAAGTCGAGCACCTTCACGAAGGACTCGCCCTCGACGTCCACGAGGAAGAGGTTCGCGGGCTTGATGTCGCGGTGCACGATGTTGCGCGCGTGGGCCTGGGCGAGCGCCTTCGCCGCCTGGGCGATCACCGCGGCCGTCTCGCCGAGGCTCAGCGTCTGCACGCGGTCGAGCCGTGCCCCGAGGTCCTCGCCGCGCAGGCGCTCCATCACGATGTACGGCTCGCCCTCGGGGGTCACGCCGAGGTCGAAGATGCGCACCACGTGCGGCGAGTCCATCTGCGCGACGGCGCGCGCCTCCTGCTCGAAGCGGGTGCGTGCCACCGGGTCGGCGCTCGCGTTGAGCACCTTGACCGCCACCTCGGCGCCGAGCGTGCGGTGGTGCGCGAGCCACACGGTGCCCATGGCCCCGCGGCCGATCTCGCGCTCCAGGCGCAGATTTTCCCCCAGCGTCGTTCCCGCGACGAGATCCATCGCGCGCATCCTAGCTCGGCTCGGGCGCCGCCCGACAGGCGGAAGGGCTCAGGGCGGCCCTGGCGGTAGCTCGAGCTTCGCGCGCACGTAGCCGTCGGGCCCGGGGACGAGCTCGCTCGACGAGGCGCGCAGCACGAAGCAGCGCGTGAAGGCCGTGTGCTTTCGGGCGGGCAGCGACACGATGACGCTCCGCGGCGGCCCGACGAGGACGGCGAAGCTCGCCGCCAGGCCCGGCTGGCCCGCGAGCGCGCCCTCGTTGTCGTGCCAGCAGCTCTGCGCCAGGGCAAGGAGCGCCTGCACGCTCGCCGCCGGGGCGCCCTCCGCCACGGGCGGCGAAGGCTCGAGCGCGGTCTCGTCGTCGACGAGCGTGGCGGCCGGAGGCGGCGCGATCGCGACGGAGCTGCCGGGAGCGCTCGGGGTCGGCGCCGGGCGCTCGCAGGGCGCGCAGCCTGGCGCGGCGACGGGCGCCGCGGCGAGCCACGCAGCGAGCGCCGCGACCGGGGTCACGTGGGTGCGATGGCCCATGGCCCACCATAGCGAGCCCGGTCCGCGAGCGCGCGGTTTTCCGTTGTCGCCGTGCGAGGGCCGTGCGTGTGTCGCCGGGTCATGGTCGATCCCTTGCCCGAGCGCGCACACCGCAACCTGCCGGTGGTCGCGTGCCGCGAGCTCGGGCGCGGCTACGCCGTCGTGCGCTTCGCCGCCGACCCGCCGCTGCCGGCGCGCGCGGGTCAGTTCGCGATGCTGCGCTCGCCGAGCTGGGGCAGCGCGCCGCTCTTGCCGCGTCCCATGAGCCTGCTCGAGAGCGGGCGCGAGCCCGCCGTCCTCGTGAAGGTCGTGGGCGAGGGCACGGCGCGCCTCGCGGCGGCCCGCCCCGGCGAGCCGTGGTCGTGGCTCGCGCCGCTCGGCCGCCCCTGGTCGCCGCTGCCGGGTGGCGCGCGCCCCGTCCTCGTCGCAGGCGGGGTGGGCGTGGCGCCGCTGCTCTTCCTCGCGCGCGAGCTCGCCGGGGCGGCGCGACCGGAGGCACCGCTCCCGCTCGCGGTCTACGGCGGGCGCAGCGCACAGGATCTGCCCCTCGCGGCGGAGCTCGGCGAGGTCGCGGAGCTCACCGTGGCGACCGAGGACGGCTCGCGCGGCGTCGCGGGGCGCGTGACCGTCGCGCTCGAGCGCCTGCTCGCCGCGGAGCGCGGCCACGCCCTGCAGCTCTACACCTGCGGCCCGCAGCCGATGATGGCCGCGGTCGCTGCGCTCGCGGCCGCGGCCGGCGTGCCGTGCGAGGCCTCGCTCGAGGCGCCGATGGCGTGCGGCTACGGCGTGTGCCTCGGCTGTGCCGTGCCGCGGTCCGAGCCCGCCGGGAGCTACCTCTACGCCTGCGTCGACGGGCCGTGCGTGGACGCGCGCTCGGTCGACTGGCGGGCCGGCCCGCGAGGCGCGCGACCGTGATCGATCTCTCGGTCGCCATCGGCGCCGTGCGCCTCGCCAACCCGATCCTCACGGCCTCGGGGACCTTCGGCTACGGGCTCGAGTACGACGGCCTGTTCGACCCCGCCGAGCTCGGCGCCATCTGCACGAAGGGGCTCTCGCTCGAGCCGCGCGCCGGCAACCCTCCGCCGCGCATCTGCGAGACGCCGGGCGGGATGCTCAACGCCATCGGTCTCGCCAACGTCGGGGTCGAGGCCTTCTGCCGCGACAAGCTGCCGCTGCTCCGGGCCCGCGGGGTGACGGTGGTCGCGAACGTCTTCGCGACCAGCCTCGACGACTTCGCCGCGCTCGCGCGGCGCCTCGACGGCGAGCCCGGCATCGCGGCGCTCGAGCTCAACGTGTCCTGCCCGAACGTGGCGCACGGCGGGCTCGAGTTCGGGCGCGACCCCGCCGCGGCGGCGCGCGTCACCGAGGCGGTCAAGCGCGCCACGCGCCTGCCCGTGTGGGTGAAGATGTCGCCCGAGGCGGGTGACATCAAGGCCGTGGGCCGGGCCTGCGAGGCGGCCGGGGCCGACGCGCTCACGGCCATCAACACCATCCGTGGCCTCGCCATCGACGTCGAGACCTTCCGCCCGAAGCTCCACAACCGCACGGGCGGCCTGTCGGGCCCCGCGTTGAAGCCCATCGCCGTGCGCATCGTGTGGGAGCTCGCGGACGCGGTCTCGATCCCCATCGTCGGCATCGGCGGTATCGCGACCGCCGCCGACGCCGTCGAGTTCCTCCTCGCCGGCGCGACCGCCGTCGAGGTCGGCACGGCGAGCTTCGTCGACCCGCTCGCCCCGCAGAAGATCCTCGCCGGGCTGCGCGCCTTCTGCGAGGCGCGCGGGCTCGCGCCGCGCGAGCTCGTGGGGCGGGCGCGCG
>JADLAB010000332.1 GCA_020848455.1 Polyangiaceae bacterium | reverse complement strand
CGGATCCAGTCGACGACCTTGCCGTGCTCGGTGCTCGGCGCGAACCGAACGATCGGTGGCACGACGGTGAAGTCGATGGAGGTGGCGAGTAGCCTGCTCGTGCCGACATCGACGCCCAGATAGCGTGCTGCTTCGTCCATACGAGCCTCCCGACGGTACGGTGAGTCCCGGTCGCTATCGAAAGGAGTAACCGCGTCGCTCCGCGAGGCAATGGCGCCCGGGGATATCGGAGGCCCCACACGGGCGATCCACTGACGTCGTGCGTCGGGTGGATCGGGCGAGCCGTCAGAAGCGCTTCAGGAACGCGGCCGCGAGCACCCGCGCCGCGCCGAGCATCTCCTGCCGCGGGAAGAGCTGCCGGAGCTCCTCCACGCTCGCGGCGCTCTTGCCGCCCTGGCCGTACACACCGACGCGCAGCTGCCTCTGGCCGTCGTTGTAGCTCACCGAGAGGCTGTGCATCGAGGCGGTGCTCGCGCGCAGGGCGTCGTCGCGCTCGCGCGGCGTCTTGACCAGGCTCAAGACGTACACGACGACCGCCTTCTTGCCTTCGACGATCGTCTCGTCGAAGTCCCACTCGACGTTCGGATTGTCGGCATGGATCCTGGGCATCGTGAGCTGCTCGTAGAGCTCGCTCCTGGCGTTGCGCCACGCCGCCTTGTCCATCTTGCGGCACGCGCCGGGCAGGCAATCGCCGACGACGACCGTCGCCCCCGCGCGCACGCCCTCGGCGTTCTCGGAGACGCTGCGGTACACGGCCGTCACCGTGCCCATCACGGTCTCCTTGGCGGGCGCCACGAGCTCGAAGCCGGGCACGGCGAGCTTGCCGAGCTCGAGGAGCGCGCTCTCGTCGAAGCCGCGCGCGCGCCCGGGCGCGCTCGTCGCGGCGCCCGCTCGCCCCGCGGCCGCCGTGCCGGTCGAGCTCGAGCCCGAGCTGCCCGGGCTGCAGCCGAGGGCGAGCGCGGCCGCCGCGATGAGCACGGCGCGGGTCCCGAGGCTCGTCGTCATGGCTCGCTCCATCTCTTCCGACCCACCGCAGCTACGCTGCCGCCGAGCGTAGCAGCGCGACCGGTCGCGTGCCGCCGCGCGGCCCGAAGCGACTTTACAGTGCGGCCCACCGCGGTGCAGAGTCCGCCGCCATGAGCGACCGACCCCTGTTCGACGTGAGCAAGATCGCGCCCGCCGCGCGCGAGCACATGGCCCGGTTCCACTCGGACGTCGTGCGCGAGGTCGCCGCGGCCGTCGCGAAGCACGACGTCGTGGTCGTGGGCATGGCGCAGAACCCCCACGTGAGAAAGGTGCGCCAGGCCCTCGGCGAGGCGGGCGTGCGCTTCGAGTACCTCGAGTACGGCAGCTACTTCTCGGAGTGGAAGCGCCGGCTCGCCATCAAGCTCTGGAGCGGCTGGCCGACCTTCCCGCAGGTGTTCGTCAAGGGTGAGCTCATCGGCGGCGAGGACCTCACGAAGGCCGCGCTCGCCGACGGCTCGTTGAAGGACAAGCTCGGCTGAGCGCGCCTCAGCGCACGCCGTACGCCCCGAGACAGCTCCGCGCCGCGTCCGCGAAGGGCCCGCCGCGCGCGCTGGCGCGCAGGAGCTCCGCCACGTCGTCGCGCCCGCCCTCGCTCAGCCCGCCGATCGCGACCAGGTAGGACAGCTGGTACCAGAGGCTCATCTGGTGCGCGTTGCGAAAGCGCTCCACGTCGGGCGCCGTGTAGGTCGTGAAATCGCGCGGCGCGAGGAAGGCGGCGCTGTCGGGCTTCGCGGCGAGCTTGCCGAGCCAGAGCAGCGTCTCCGCGTGCTTCAGGTGGCCCGGGCGGCGCGCGATCGCGGCGAAGCGCTCGGCGCTCTCGCGCGTGCGGCTCTGTCGGTAGAGCGCGATGGCGAGGTAGTACTCGGCGAGCTGCCGGTTGCCCTCGTCGTCGCCGTGGTCGCCGCGCGCGACCGCCTCGAGCGCCGCGCCCGCCTCGGGCCAGCGCTCCCCGTCGAAGAGCCGCTTCGCCTGCGCCGCGGCCTCGGTCATGTGGCCCGCGGCGGGGGGCACCTCGGCGGGAGCCGCGGGCGGCAGCGGTGCTGCGGCGCGCCAGCGCGCCACGTTCACGGCCGTGCACTGGAACGCCGGGGGCACGTAGCCGAGCTCCGTTTCCGGCGTCACGGGCGGGCAGCCGAGGAGCAGCGGTGCGACGAGGAGGGGCAGGGCACGCGACGGAGCGAGGGCGCGACTCGAGGGGTCAGGCATCGGCGGTCATCGTAGCCTCGGAGCTCGCCGGTGCGAAACGGCGCGAGGCAGCGCGGCGGCCGGGCGCCCGGCGCCACCTCATTCGCGCTTGCCCATGACGAGCCCCGCCAGCCACACGGCGAGCCGGCGCGGCACGAAGCGGAGGCTCCAGCACATGAAGGAGTAGAGAAAGCCGGCCACGATGTTGCGCCGGTGACCGAAGAGCGCGCGCAGGCCGATGCGCGCGCAGCGCTCCGGGCTCATGAGGGCGAGATCGACGAGCCAGGTCGCCTTCTGCCCCGCGACCTCGAGGAACTCGGTGCGCGTGCCGCCCGGGCAGAGGCAGCACGCGCGCACCGGCGTCCCCGCGAGCTCGGACGCGAGCGCCTCGGTGAAGTTGCGCACGTAGGCCTTGCCGGCGGCGTAAGTCGCGAAGCACGGCACCGGCATGTACGCCCCGATCGAAGCGACGTTCAGGATGTGGCCGCGCCCGCGCTCGAGCATGGGCGCGAGGAAGCGCCGGGTGAGCTCCGTCAAGGACACGATGTTGAGCTGGATCTGCTCGGCCGATTTCTCCCAGGGGATGCGCGCGAAGCGCTCCTGCGTGCCGAAGCCCGCGTTGTTCACCAGGATGTCCACCGGCCGTCCGGCGCCCTCGGTCGCCTCGTAGAGCGAAAGCGGCCCGGTCGGCCGGCCGAGATCGAGCGCGACCGTCGTGACGTCGACGCCGTGTGCCGTGCGCAGCTCCTCGGCGAGCGCGTCGAGCCGGTCCTTGCGGCGCGCCGTGAGGACGAGGTTCGCGCCCCGAGCGGCGAGCTGCCGCGCGAGGGCGACGCCGATGCCGCTCGAGGCCCCGGTCACGAGCGCGGTTCTT
>JADLAB010000331.1 GCA_020848455.1 Polyangiaceae bacterium | reverse complement strand
CGGGCGACCCGCTCAGTCGCCGCCCGTCATCCGGGTAGCGATGAAAGCGCCGAGGTCCTTGTACATCGTGAGGATGTGGTCGGTGAGCCCGCTCCGCAGGAAGTTCGTGATTTCGAGGGAGACGACAAGCGCGCCGCGCGCGTGTCGCGCCGCGACATCGTTCGCTTTCGCCGTGAAATGCCGGTGCGCGGCGAGATGCGCAGCCATGTCGGGCGCCGCGTGGAGCCGCATCAAGCGCTCCTCGGTCGTGAAGTGGTACTTCGTGTACTCGACCATCCCCCGAAGGAGCTCGCCGACCGCCGCGTGGGCCGTGCCCGCCGCGACGGCGTCGTAGAAGTCGTTGATCATCCCGACGAGCCTGCGGTGCTGCTCGTCGATCTCGGGCACGCGGACGAGGTAGCGCTCGTCCCATGGAATCAGGCTCATGTCTCTCCTCGGCGGATGCGCGCCGCCCCCCAGGTCGAAGTCACGAATGCAAACGATGCGCCGGGTGAGCCAGGAGCGAAGGCGCCGTCCGATCCGCGAGTTAGGCCACGCCTCGCGCGCGGCGCCGCGCAGGATGATCCCAGTCACACGACCACCGGCCGGCAGGATGATCCCGCTCACCCGACTGCCCCGTCCGGCCCGGCCCCCCCTCTCGCCGGCCCGCGCCCGCGCCCGCTCGCACCCCCGCGCCCCCGCCCGCCCGCCCCGCCCGCCCGCGCCCCGCGCTCGCGCCCCCTGTTCGAACCAAACCCCCAGAGCCCGAGGCGAGTGGCTGGTTCGGCGCGGCCTGGGAGGGTACCGATGCGAGCGCGAAGACGCGGGCGCGAGAGCCACCGATGCGCGCATCACCAAGTGCCCGCGCCGCAGCGCGAGCCAGGGGAGGGGCCCAGGCCGCGCCGAGCCAGCCACTCGCCTCGGGCGACCCGCGCCCGCGCCGAGCCAGCCACTCGCCTCGGGCGACCTCTTGCGACCGCTTGCTGCCCGGTGCCAGGACTGGGACAATCTCCTCCACGACCGCAGCGCCGCCGCTGGCCGTCCGAGGTGACATGCGCCGCTCCCATCGTCCCGCGCACCGGGCCGCCTTCGCCGCGAGCGCCTGCTTGGCGACCGTGCTCGCTGGCTCGTGCGTGAGCGTGCTCGATCTCGGCGGCTACGAGGGGGCACTCGGCCCGCTGTGCGAGCTCGTCCGGAGCTGCTTCGGCGAGGAGCGCCTGCCCGACTGCGTGGCGTTCGAGGCCGCGCGCCTCGGGGACGCGGATGCCGACGCGCGCGCTGCCTGGCTCGTCTACTTCGCGGACAACCACTGCCTCGAGAGCTGCGTGAACGCGCGCCGCTGCATCGACGAGGCGCCGCTCTGCGCGGCGCGGAGCGAGCCCTGCGCGAACGACTGGCACTGCTGCGGCTTTCTCGACGGCAGCGGGAACTGCGACCTCGATCGGGGCGCGTGCTGCGCGCCCGAGGGCCGGCCCTGCGCGACGGCGGCCGACTGCTGCGGCGGCGTCGCGTGCGAGGGCAGCGTGTGCGGCGGTCAGCCCTGCAAGCCCGGTGGCGCGAGCTGCGTCGACGGGCTCGAGTGCTGCACCCAGGTGTGCAACCCGGAGACCCAGAAGTGCGAGGGCGAGGTCTGCCTCGACAACGGCGCCGAGTGCCTGCAGAACTACCAGTGCTGCTCGGGCTACTGCGAGCTGCCGATCCCGGCCGGCGGACCGGGCGGTGCAGCGCCCCTGCCGCCCATCGGCGCGGGCTACTGTGGGGAGCCGCCCTGTCTCGTCGAGGGCTCCACGTGCGACGGCGTCACGCCGTGCTGCAGCGGCGCGGCGTGCGTGACCTTCCCGAACACGCCGGACGCGTACTGCTGGAGCCAGGGCTGCCACTTCGACGGCATCCCGTGCACCGCGAGCGAGGAGTGCTGCTCGGGCTACTGCGATCCGACCTACGCGGCGTGCCTGCCGAGCGCGCCCTGTGCCGGGGATGGCTCGACCTGCGCGTCGCCCTACGACTGCTGCTCGGGCTTCTGCGATCCGACCTCCATGCTCTGCGGCTGCGCGCCCGACGGCTACTCGTGCACCGAGTACTTCCAGTGCTGCAGCGGCTTCTGCAACCTCGGCCTGTGCGGCCTCGTCCAGAGCTGCCTAGGGGTCGGCTCGAGCTGCAACGGCGATTCGGAGTGCTGCAGCAACCGCTGCGCCGGCGCGATGGGCTGCTGCGACTTGCCGAGCTGCCTCCACAACGTCTGCCAGGAGGGTACGGCGCTCGATCCCGGCTGCGACGACGGCTGCACCTCGGGGGGGTTCACATGCGGCCCCGGGATGGCCGGTCAGTGCGTGAGCCTCGTGTGCGCCGCCCACCCGGAGTGCTGCTGCGACAAGTGGGACAGCGGGTGCGTCGATGCCGCCAAGGTCGAGTGCGGCATCGACGCCTGTCCGGTGGCCAACACGCCGTAGCCGATGGCCGCGGACGCTCAGGCCGCGGCGAGGCGGTCGATGACCTCCTGCTGCATCTCGGGCGAGAGGTCGT
>JADLAB010000330.1 GCA_020848455.1 Polyangiaceae bacterium | reverse complement strand
CTGCTGCGCGAGCGTCGTGCACGGCAACAGCGCCACCGTCCCGTCCGGCGGATTCGACGCGAGCGACGCCTGGAACGCCGCCACCTGCCCGGCCCGGCACGCCGCCTCGGTCGCGTACCCCGCGTGAACCACGCAGTCGTAGCAGGGCTGCGACACGTCCGCGTAGTGCTTGTACCCCTCGTCCACGCAGCCGTTGCAGTTGTCGTCGCCGTTGTTGCACACCTCGGGCTGAATCGCGCTCGCGATGATGTCCGAGAGGCCCTGCGCCAGCGTGACCTCGTTCGTCGCGAGCAGGGAGCTGCCCGTGCCGCCCGCGGCGGCGATCTGGTTCGTGTTGGTGGTGCTGCCACCCGCGAAGTTGATGACGTACACCCGCACCGGCCAGGTGATCCCGCCGAGGGTGACGCCCGCGCTGTAGAGGTTCTGCGCCGCCGAGACGGCCGCCGCCTGGTTGTCGCAGGTCTCGTCACCGTCGGTCACGAGGATCACGTTGACGCTGCGACAGGCCCGATCGCTCGCGTTCAGGGGCGTCGTGAAGGTGAAGTTCGTCGGGCAGTAGTCGCTCGTGGACCAGAGCCGCCAGCCGGCGCGCAGGTACTCGGCGGCGCTGCGCAGCGAGCCCGCGATGGGCGTCGCGCCGGCCGCGAAGAGCTCCTTGCTGCCCGTGCACGAGCCGTCGAACCACTCGAGCAGGCCCGCGACATTGGAGGCCGGAGGCGGACTGCCGGGATACGTCCACCACGGATCCTGCAAGAGCGGCACGACGACGTTGCCGCCGTTGCGCCAGGTGCCCTCCGGGAAGCTCGGGGCGCCGTACCCGCCACCGGAGTTGCACGCCGGGAAGTTCCCGCAGGCCGAATTGGCCGGGCTCGCGCTCGGGAAAATGTTCCAGTTGCAGCCGTAGACGTCGGAGCCGCAGTCGGCTCCGTTCGGCGTCCCGCAGTCGCTCACGCACGCGCCCGCCGCACAGCCCGAGAGGTAGCTCGCGTAGGTCTCGAGGCCGAAGTTCACCGAGCCGGAGAAGGCCTGCACGGTCTTGCGCAGGGCGCACTTCGCGTCGTTGAGGCGGTTCGGGACCATGCCGCAGGAGTTGAGCGCGTACCCGGCCGCGTTCTGGTTGCACTCCGCCGGGTACACGCTCGGCGGCGTGGTGCACGCCGTCATCGACCCCGACGTGTCCACGACGAGGTGGAAGTACGGGCGCGCCGGCGCGGGCCAGTCTGCGGGGTTGAAGGAGCCGCAGTTCTGGGCGTGGGCCGACCTGTCCCACGCGAGCAGTGCGAGTGCGGCGAGCGGCAGGGCGACGGCGAGGCGGCGAGACGAAAGGACGGAGCGCGACATGGGCAGCCCTCCGGGGCACAGGGGAGAAGCGAGCCTCCAATGCTCGCACCCTGGGCGCCTCCTCGACAAGCCCCTCGAGGCGCTCTCGCCACGGCGCGCCGCCTTCGGCGTGTTCCGCCGGTCACCGGGGGGGGGCGCCCGGGTGTCGCCCCCGCTCGCCTCGCCAGCGCGCCGAGACGCGCGCGAACGCAGGTTGCGTTACGTTCGGGAAACGGCCATCTTGGTCGCGAGCTCGGCCGAGGTCGCATGGATTACTGGATCACCTCCGACCTCCACTACGGAGTCGCCGAGGACGGCGACCGGGCCGTCGAAGCGCTCGCGCGGCACGTCTGTGCGCACCCGGCCGACGCCCTGCTCGTCGGCGGGGACATCGCATGCAGCGTGACCTCGCTCGCGCGCTGCCTCGCCCTCTTCGCCGATTTTCCCGGAGCGAAGCTGGCGGTGCCGGGCAACCACGACGTGTGGCTCGAGCACGAGGAGGGCGACTCGTGGGCGCTGCACGAGCAGCAGGTGCCGGACCTGTTCCTGCGCGCCGGGTTCCACCCGCTGCACCTCGAGCCCCGCACGGTGGGCGAAGTAGCCTTCGTGGGCTCGATGGGCTGGTACGACTACTCGTTCCGGGACGACATCGGCATCGAGCTCGACTGGTACGAGAAGAAGACGCTCCCGGGCGGCCACGGCCCGCTCTGGAACGACGCCCGCTACGCGCGCTTCGGCTGCAGCGACCCGGAGCTCACCGAGCAGCTCGTGACGCGCCTCGCGGCACAGCTCGCCTCGGTCCCGCCCGCGCTCGAGATCGTGGCGCTCATCCACCACGTCGCGACCAAGGACTTGCTCGTGCACCCGCGCAGCATCGTGCCGCTGCGCTGGCGCTTCGCCAACGCCTTTCTGGGCAGCGAGCGCTTCGCCGAGCTGCTCGGCGCCGCGCCCGCCGTGCGCCAGATCTTCTGCGGCCACATCCACCGCGAGAAGAGCGTCCTGCGCGGCGCGCAGCGCTACACCTCGATCGGCGGCAGCTACCGCCACAAGCAGCTGGTGCGCGCGACGTCCCGGCAGATCGTCGAGACGCGCAGCTTCACGGGCTAGCCCGTCAGGGCACGAACGACGCCAGCAGCCGCAGGTACGCCACCTGGTAGCCGTTGCTGTTCTCGGTGACCTCCCACGAGTTGAGCGGCCAGCTCGTGTTGAAGTCCTTGTAGGACTTCTGCGGGGGCTGGGCGCGCGGGGGCTCGAGGCTCTCCGAGGTGCAGACGGCGTCGTTCTCGGCGCTGCCGCAGCCGTTCGGACAGCAGCCGTCCCAGTCGTAGCTCGGGTTGGGCCCGCCCGTGAGGAAGCCTGGAGCTGGACCGTAGGTCGACACGCCGACGCGGTCCCAGGCGGCGCTGCCGTCGGCGAACCACGAATGGTAGAGCTCGTTCACCGACCGGTAGGCCCCCGCACTCGCCATGTTCGTGAGGTAGACGAGGCCGAGGGGGTTCACACCGTGCACGTAGTGCACGTAGCGCTCGGCGTCGCGCCGCGGCTCGTCGCCGAGCGTCGGATCCACGTCGTAGGCGATGGCGTCGAGGAACAGGAGCCCCTGCAGCGACTTCACCGAGTTCGAGCCCCAGGTGTAGTCCGAGATGTGGGCGAGATACGGGTCGAGGGCAGGCGCGTGCGCGGGCAGGTTGTCCCCGCCGTCGAGCGAGCTGCGGTAGGCCTGCAGGATGGCCGCCACGACCGCAGGGGTCGCGCCCGGCACGCGCGTGTACTCGAGCACCGCCTCCTGCCCTGCGGCCTCGAAGGGCGACGACCACGACCACTGCAAGAGGTGCACCTGATCGTAGAGGGCGTCGAAGGCCGAGCGGTACGCCGCGGTGCCGGTCGCCTCGAAGAGCGCGGCGGCGGCGGCGACGCGCTTGACGAGGCGACCGTAGTCGTCCGTCTCCTGCTGCCCTGCCCCGAGCCCGACCGAGCCCTGCCCCGCGTCGTTGTTGTAGAAGGTCACGCCCGGGTTCGCGCTCGCCCAGCCGAAGGCCGCCGTGCCGTGCGCCTCGAGCTCGTCGCCGTAGGTCGTCGTGGCCGGCTCGCCGAGCGAGCGAAAGACGGTGGCGCCCCAGCCGAAGGCCGCCGCGGCGCTCAGCGTGGACGAGGTGCTCGCGGGCCCGTAGTAGCTCGGCTCGGTGGCGGCCGAGGGCGGGCTCGCGTGACCCACCCCGACGATGCTGAGCACCGAGCCGTCCACGTTCTGCATGCGCACGAGCCAGTCGAGGCCCCAGCGCGCCTCGTCGAGCACGTCGGGGATGCCGTTGCCGCTCTCGGGGATGCCGGCGTCGTCACCCCACGCGGCGGGGCTCTGCCGGTACGCGCGCAAGAGGCCGACGACGTAGTCGGCCGTCCAGCTCGTGTACTTGTTGTAGTCGCCGGCGTCGTACCAGCCGCCCCAGAGATCGCGCTCGGTGCTCGCGTCGTTCGGCGCGCTGTAGAGGCGACAGGCGTGGTCTTGCCCGGGCCCGACGTGGCTCGCGGCGTCGGTCCAGCCCGGCTCGGCGTACGGCGCGGCCTTCGCCTGCCCGGCGCGCTGGTAGAAGAAGGTGCGCAGCGCGTGCCGCAGGACGCCGGCGTAGACGTCGTCGGCGATCCGGAACACCGGGGAGCGCACCCCCTGCTCGACGTCGAGCACGTAGTAGAAGCCCGGCGTCGTGACCGCCGAGAAGTCGAACCAGGATGCGCGGTCGCCGGAGGTCACGTCCTCGGCGCCGCCGTTCCAGGCCGCGACGGCGCCCGTGAGGACGGCGGTGCTGGTCTGCGCGTCGACGAGCGCGTAGCTCGAGCCGGGCGTGAAGGACTCCGCGGCATCGTAGCCCGTCACCGGGTCCCGCACGACCGCGAGCTTCTCGGCGCCCGGCCGGTAGCCGAACTGGTCGACCACGATGTAGGGCGAGACCGGCTCCGCGGGCGCACCCCCGAAGCCTCCGCTCGCCGCGCTCGCACCCGACCCGCCCCCGCCCTGCGAATGGGCGCCGGCGCCGCCGACGCCCGCGCCCCCGGTGCCCGTCTCGCTCTCCGACTCGTCGCATGCCGCCGCCGCGAGAGCGAGCGCCGTCACGCCGATGCACAGCCCCGCTGCCGCCCGATGCCAACCCGCGCCCCTCATGCCGGCCAGGGTACACCCGGCCGCGCCCGTCGTGCTGCCCGAAGGTCGCGGCTCAGCGCGCCGCCTCGCGCTCGGGCGCGGGCTCGGGCGCGCGCGCCTCGAGCTCGCCTCCGAAGCGCTCGAGAAACGCGGGGCAGCGCTCCCTGACGAGCGTCTGCCACACGCGCCGCGCGAGGTCCTCGAGCACGTGCTGCTGGAAGCAGAGGACCGGGCCGGGCGTCCCGGCGTCGCCCGTCTCCTCGAGGCAGGCGCAGGCGCAGTGCCGATCGCAGCGCTCGGCCGCCGCGCAGCCCCGACACTCGTCCGGGGCCGCGGCGCTACCCGCCGCCCGGGCCGCGAGCGCGGGCACGATGCCGCGCTCGAGATCGCCGATGGCGAGGCGCCCGTCGTCCTCGCCGACCGAGCGCGCGCAGCCGTAGAGCCGGCCCGAGGGGGCGACCGCGACCGAGCTCGTGCCCGCCAGGCAGCGCTCGACCGGGCCGCGCCGCCCGCGCGCCACGCCGACGAGCGCCGAGTCGAGCGGCTCGAGCGACACGGCGCGCCCGCGGCGCATCCAGGCCACGAAGACCGCCGCGGCGACCTCCCACTCGCGCCGGTAGGTGTCGAGCTCGGCGTCCGTCCACGCGCCGCCCCAGTGGGTGTTGAGCGTGACGCGCTCGACGCCGCGGTCGAAGAGGTAGCGCAGGCTCTGGCTCACCATGCCGGCCGTCGCCGGGGTCACGACGGTCACGACCTCGAAGGGGCGGCGCGCCGCGACGAGGAGCTCGAGCGCGCGCAGCACGTCTCCGTGGCTCGCGCCACCGCCGGCCGTCCGGCGTGCGAGATCGTGATGCTCCGCCGTGCCGTCGAGCGAGAGCGCGAGCCGCACGCCGAGCGCGTGCAGGCGGGCCACGCGCTCCGGATCGAGCAGGGTCCCGTTGGTGGTGCACTGCAGGACGAGCTCGAGGCCCTGCCGCGCGGCGAGCTCGCGCGCGCGCTCGGCGAGCCGCGCGAGCAGCTCCCACTCGACGAGCGGCTCGCCGCCGAAGAAGCCGAGCCACAGCCAGCCGTCGGCACGCGAGCGCGCGAGCCCCCAGTCGAGCGCCGCGAACGCCGTCTCGGGCGCCATGCGCACGGCCTTCTTCTCGCCGGTGTAGCAGTAGCTGCACGCGAGGTTGCAGGCGTGGGTGAGGACGACCGAGAGCTTCATGGGCGCGTCGGTGTGCCATAGCGCGCTCGACGCAGGGGGCCCAGCTCCACGGCGTCACGGCGCGTCACGGCCCCGCGCCCCCTACCCCATACCCCTGGCCCATCACTGCGAGTAGATTGCGGCCATGACCGCGATCCTCCAGGCGCAGGACGTCGACGAAGACGACGTCACCCTCGGTCTCGACGCCCCCTCGATCCGCAACGCCTTCGTGCAGAAGCTCTACTTCGAGCTCGCGAAGTTCCCGGGCGTCGCGACGCGCAACGATCACTACCTCGCGGTCGCGTACCTCGTGCGCGACCGCCTGCTCCACCGCTGGGTGCGCTCGGCGCGCACCTTCCTCGAGGGCGCGCACCGGACGGTCATCTACCTCTCGGCGGAGTACCTGCTCGGGCCGCAGCTGCACAACAACCTGCTCTCGCTCGGGATCGAGGACAGCGTGCGCGAGGGGCTCCAGTCGCTCGGCCTCGGCCTCGACGAGCTCATCGAGCACGAAGAGGAGCCGGGGCTCGGCAACGGCGGCCTCGGGCGGCTCGCAGCCTGCTACATGGACGCCCTGGCGACGGTGGAGATCCCGGCCATCGGCCACGGCATCCGCTACGAGTTCGGCATCTCCGACCAGGAGATCCGCGACGGCGCCCAGGTGGAGCGCACCGATCCGTGGCTGCGCCACGGCAACCCGTGGGAGGTGCGGCGCTGGGACGTCGAGCACACCGTCGGATTCGGCGGGCGCACCGAGCACGGCATCGACGCCCGTGGACGCCACCGCGCGCGCTGGGTGCCCGAGCGCCTGGTGCGCGGCGTGCCCTACGACACGCCCGTGCTCGGCTACGCGACCTCGAACGCGAACTTCCTGCGCCTGTGGGCCGCGGTCGGCACCGAGGAGCTCGACCTCGAGGCCTTCCAGGTGGGCGACTACGTGCGGGCCGTGCAGCACAAGATCCAGAGCGAGAACATCACCAAGATCCTCTACCCGAACGACCAGTCGCAGGCCGGCAAGCAGCTGCGCCTCGAGCAGCAGTACTTCTTCGTGTCGTGCGCGCTGCAGGACTGCATCCGCCTCTTGCTGCAGAAGTCCGACATTCGCTCCTTCGCCGACAAGTACGCCATCCAGCTGAACGACACCCACCCGGCTCTCGCGGTGCCGGAGCTCATGCGCCTGCTCGTCGATCTGCACGGGCTCGACTGGGACACGGCCTGGGACATCACGACCCGCTCCATCTCGTACACGAACCACACGCTGCTGCCCGAAGCGCTCGAGACCTGGCCCCTGCCGCTCTTCGGGCGCCTGTTGCCGCGCCACCTCGAGATCGTCTACGAGATCAACCGCCGCTTTCTCGACACCATCCGCGCGCGCTACCCGGGCGACCTAGGGCGCGTCGAGCGCATGTCGATCATCGACGAGCGCGGCGACAAGGCCGTCCGCATGGCCAACCTCGCGACGGCGGCGAGCCACAAGGTCAACGGCGTGGCAGCCCTGCACTCGCGCCTCTTGCGCGAGACGGTGCTGCGCGATTTCGCCGAGACCTACCCCGAGCGCTTCACCAACGTGACGAACGGCGTCACGCCGCGCCGCTTCCTCGCGCTCGCCAACCCGGGCCTCGCGCGCCTGCTCACCGAGACGCTCGGCGAGCGCTGGCCGGTCGAGCTCGACCGGCTCGAGGAGCTGCGGCGCTTCGCGGACGACGCGGGGTTCCGGGAGAAGTTCCGCGCCATCAAGCGCACGAACAAGGAGGCCTTGGCGGCGTGGCTCGGCGCGACGCACGGCCTCGAGGCCGATCCGGGCTCGCTCTACGACGCGCAGTGCAAGCGCATCCACGAGTACAAGCGCCAGCACCTGTGCCTCCTGCACGCGGCCTGGCTGTACCGGCGCATCCTCGACGGCGACACGGCGGGCATCGTGCCGCGCACCGTGCTCCTCGCCGGCAAGGCCGCGCCCGGCTACCACATGGCGAAGCTCATCATCCGCCTCGCCCACGGCGTCGCGCGCACGGTGCTCGAGGACCGCGCCGCGCGCGAGCTGTTGCGCGTCGTGTTCGTGCCGGACTTCAACGTCAAGAACGCGCAGCGCGTCTACCCCGCCATCGACCTGTCCGAGCAGATCTCCACGGCGGGCATGGAGGCCTCCGGCACGGGCAACATGAAGTTCGGCATGAACGGCGCCCTCACCATCGGCACGCTCGACGGCGCCAACGTGGAGATCCGCGAGGCCGTGGGCGCCGAGAACTTCTTCCTCTTCGGGCTCGTGACCGAAGAGGTCGAGGCGCTGCGCCGCTCGGGTTACCGCCCCGAGGCCGTGCTCGCGCGCGATCCGGAGCTCGCCGAGCTGCTCGACTGGATGGCCGGCGACCGCTTCAGCCCGGGCGAGCCCGGCCTCTACGCGCCCATCGTGCACAAGCTGCGCCACGAGGACCCGTTCTTCGTGCTCCAGGACTTCCGCGCCTACGTGGCCTGCCAGGAGCGCGTGGCGGCGGCCTGGCAGGATCCCGACGCCTGGTCGCGGACGGCGATCCTCAACGTCGCGGGCATGGGCCGCTTCAGCGCCGACCGCGCCATCCGCGAGTACGCCGAGCACATCTGGAAGGTCGAGCCGGTGGACGTGCGAACGCCCGGCACGTGAGCCTCGCCGAGCGCCTGCGCCACGGCCCGCCGATCCTGTGCGACGGCGGGCTCGGCACCATGCTCCTCGCGCGCGGTCTGCCCCGCGGCGCACCGCCCGAGCGCCTGACGCTGGAGCGCCCCGCGGAGGTCGAGTCGGTGCACCGCGCCTACGTCGCGGCCGGGAGCGAGGCCGTGCACACGAACACCTTCGGAGGGAGCGCCGTGCGCCTGGCGTGCTTCGGGCTCGAGGGGCGGGTCGGCGAGCTCAACCGGGGCGCGGTCGCGCTCGCGCGCGCCGCCCGGGCGCGCTTCGTGCTCGGCGACGTCGGGCCCACGGGCGAACGCCTGCCGCCGTTCGGGCACGCGGACGCGGCACGGTGGCGCGCGAGCTTCCTCGAGCAGGGGCGCGCGCTCGCGGCGGCCGGCGTCGACGCCTTCCATGTCGAGAGCATGACGGACGTGCGGGAAGCGCTCGTCGCGCTCGGGGCGCTCCGCGACGCCGCGCCCGAGGTGCCGGTGCTCGTCTCCCTCGCCCTCGCGCGCCGCGACGACGGCTTCTACACGCTCGGGGGCGACCCGCTCGCCGGCGCGCTCGCGGCGCTCGAGCAGGCCGGAGCCGACGCGGTCGGCGCGAACTGCGCCCTCACGAGCGCGGACATGGGCGCCTTCGTGGTCGCGGCGCGCGCGGCGGTGAAGGTGCCGCTCGTGCTGCAGCCCTGCGCGGGGCAGCCGGAGGCCCGGAGCGACGGCACCTTCGCCTACGCCGAGAGCCCGGAGACCTTCGCGGCGGACCTTTCCACGCTCGCCCCGGGCGATGCACGCCTGGGTGCCCTCGGCGGTTGCTGCGGCACCGACCCCTGCTTCATCGCGGCCCTCGCGCGGCGGCTCGGACGGGGCGGCTGAGCGGCGGCGCGGGGCAGGGCCGGGGCGCGCGGGCCCGTTCGGTGGTACCATGGTGGTTCCGGGCTCGGCAGGAGGCTTGCTTTGAAGACGCGTTACCTCGGATGGGCTGCGACCGCCTTCGCATCGGCGGTGACCGCCATGGCCTGCGCCACGGGCCTGACGGGTGGTCCCGACGACTTCGGCACCGGCGGCAGCAACACGACCTCGAGCCACACGACCTCGAGCACCGGGACGACGACGTCGACGACCAGCACCACGTCGACGACCTCGACCACCAGCACCACCTCGTCGACCACGACGTCGACGACGACCACGACGTCGACGACGACCACGACCACGACGACGACCACGGGCGGCGGTTGCCTGCCCATCCTCGAGATCGACTGCGGCGACGGCAGCTGCGTCAGCGTCTTCTGGTCGTGCGACGGCTACAACGACTGCGCGAACGGCGCGGACGAGACCCCGGCGCTCTGCGGCGGTGGCGGCTCGTGGACCTGCGACCCGAGCTACCAGGGCACGAGCGACGGTTGCGACTGCGGCTGCGGCGAGCCCGACCCCGATTGCTTCGACGCGACGGTGAGCTCGTGCGACTACTGCGACAACTCCGGCTCGTGCAGCGCCTCGTCCTGCCCCGGGTCCATCAACCCGAGCGACAACAGCACCTGCCTCTGAGAAGTGGTCAGTCGTCAGTCGTCAGTTATCAGTCCCAGAGGTCGGAGCGAGAGGCGGCCGCTCGATCAGAAGTCGTCAGTCGTCGGTCGTCAGTCTTCAGTCCCAGAGGTCGGAGCGAGAGGCGTCCGCTCGATCAGAAGTCGTCAGTCGTCAGTTATCAGTGCCAGAGGCCGGAGCGAGAGGCGGCCGCTCGGCCCGCAGGGCCGCTGACGACTGACAACTGACAACTGACAACTGACAACTGACAACTGACAACTGACAACTGACAACTGACGACTGACGACTTCACGAGCCGAAGGCGAGCACGATGGCCGCCTGGCCGAGGCCGATGAGCCCGCCGAGGAAGCCCCCGAGCGCGATGAGGATCCACTCCTCCTCCTCGAAGATGCCGCGCAGCACCTTCTCGAACTCGGCCTTGGTCATGACGCCGAGCGCGCCCTCGATGCTGGTCGCCACGCCGAGCCGCTCGTGGAGCGTGCGCTCGAGGTGCGGCTGCACGCTCGGCGCGAGCGCCGTCAGCTTCGCCATCACGGCGGCGACCACGCGCGTGCGCTCCTCGGGGCCGAGCGGCGCGCCGAGCGCCATCGAGAGCATCGGCAGGAGCGGCTCGACCTCCGCCTCGACCGTGGCGACGGCGGTCGCCACGAGGCGCGGGCCGGCGAGCTCGGTCGCGTGCGCCAGGATCTCGCCCGGCGACAGCACGTCCTTGGCCAGCATCTCGGCGTACTGCGAGGCGATCTCGCCCTGCCGCGCCGGAAAGAGGCCCTGGTACGGGAAGATCCAGAAATAGCGGGTGCGCTCGTAGGGCCGGAAGATCATCTGGATCGCGAACCAGTTGTTCACGAGCCCGTCGACCGCGCCGATGATCGGCAGCAGCCACCAGCGCTCGAGCGCCGTGTAGCCGGCGACCTCGACGAGGCCGATGAAGAAGCCGAGCACGGCCCCGTACCAGATGACGATGCGCAGCTCGCGCGCCGCGACGTGCTGCATGAGCGCCGCCAGCCGGTCCGCGTTCGGCCCCGACAGGCGCTTGACGACGAGGCTCTTGACGTCGAAGGTCTCGCGGAGCACCCGGCGCAGGGCCACGACGAGGGCGCGTGCGATGCGACGGTTTTCCTGGCCGAGCTGCGCCACCATCAGGGCGCGCATCGGCTCCGGCAGGGTCGCCCAGAAGCCCGGCCGCGCCTGCTCGAGCACCGCCTCGACGAGCTCGGGCCCGTGCTCGTCGAGCTTCGGGCCGATCGCGGTCACGAGCTCGTCGGGCGCGACGCGTTCGAGCATCGCATCGACCGTGAGCCCGCTCGTGGCCACCGTGTCGGCGACGCCCGCCGAGAACTTGGGCGCGTGGCGCTGCACCACACCCTGCCAGCCGATGGGCCCGAGGCCCACCCAGGTGCGCGGGTGGAAGAGCATCTTGATCGCCACCCACTTGCACACGAAGCCGATGATGGCGCCGACGACCGGCAGGAAGATGAGGATCTGGAGGAAGTGGCTCATCCGGGGCCGCAAGGTACTCGGTTTGCGCCCATTTTCCTCCTGGCTAGTCGCCGCGCAGCACGACGTCGAACGGGTACTCCACCGTCGTCGTGGACTGGGTGGGCGAGGCCGGATAGCGCAGCGAGCGCGCGGTCTCCGTGACGCAGGCCGCGACGAGGGCATCGTCGAAGGTGCTGCGCGCCGGGTCGACGCGCACTCCGGTCACGGCGCCGTCCGGCGCGAGCGGAACGACCAGCATGAGCGTGGCCACGGTGCCCGGGTGACGCGTGGTCCAGGCGTCGAAGCAGCAGCGGAACTCCCGCTCCGACGCGACGAGCGCCGCGACGACGCCCGCGGCGCGATCGATGTGCCCGGCGTCGGCCGAGGTCATGGCGTTGTTGAACACGACGCCGCCGTCGGGCGTGTTGAGCACGAGCGTGCGCGGCGCCGGGCAGGCGCGCAGCGCCGCGAGATCGACGCCGGCGTCGGCGGGCGGCTCCTCTGCGGGGCTCTCGCTGCCGGTGGAGGGCGGCGCGGGCGGCCGCGGCGGCGGTTCGGCAAGCACCCGGGGCACGGGCAGGTCCGCCGGCGTCTCGGAGGCACCGCAGCACAGCGCGAGCGCGGCCGGAGCCGCGACGGCGCAGAGGAGCGCGACGGCGCGCGACCGGCCCGGGGGGAGGAGCACGGCCGCCATCATAGCGTGCGCCGGCGCAGCGCCAACCCCCGGACCTCGGCGGCCTGGCCAGGGACGCGCACGACGGGCCGGCGGAATAGGCTCCGCAGCCGGGGCGGGCCGCGCTATGCTGCGCCCGCCATGAAGGCCCGCCGCGCGCTTCGAGCCATCCAGCTCGCGATCTCGACCGCCGCCTGTGTCGGGGCGGCGCTCGTGGCCGTGGCGTGCTCCACGGGCAAGGTCGAGCTGTGCGGCCAGATCCCCGGGCACGGCTGTCCCATCGGGCGCGGCGGCAGCTGCGACGACCAGAGCTGCGCCGGCCTCTACGACTGCACCGAGGGGGCCTGGCGCCTCGTCACCGCCTGTCCCGCCAATGCCCCCTCGCAGGACGACGTCCGCGAGCGACCGATCTGCGCCGACGCCCCCGACTGGCTCGGGGCCATCGCCGAGGCGGGCCGCTGCACCCCGGATCTGCAGCACCCCGACTGCCCGCTCGCGGCCGCGCGCAGCTGCGAGCCGTGTGTGACGGGCTGCATCGACTTCTTCGCCTGCACCAGCGACGCGTGGACGGCCGTGGCCTTCTGCGACGGCGAGGGCAAGCTCCACCCGGCGCCCTGACGAAGTCCGGCGGCGCAGCTCGCGTGCACCTCCCGAGATCCGCCAGTGGGGGGTCGCCGTCCGACGCGCCCGGCGAGCCGTGGTGGGACGAGCCGCTCGAGCGCTGCCCGCTCGTGTTCCTCGATCTCGAGATGACCGGCCTCGACGCGGAGCGCGACCGCGTGGTCGAGATCTGCGCCGAGCGCGTGCGCGGGGACGTGCTCGAGGCGCGCTTGTGCTCGCTCGTGCGCGCCGAGTGCGGCGGCGGCGAGGCCTACCACCACCTCACCCGGGAGGTGCTCGCGACGGCGCCGACCTTCGCGGAGCTCGCGCCCGAGATCGAGGCGATCTTCGCCGGCGGCGTGCTCGTGGCGCACGCGGCGGGGCACGACGCGGCCTTCCTCGCCGCGGAGATGCGCCGCATCGGACGGAGCTTCGCGTGCCCGCACTACGTCGACACGCTCGCCCTGTCGCGCCGGGCCTTCAACCTGCGCGCACACAGCCTGGTGCGCCTCGCCGCCTCGTTCGAGATCCCCGATCCGGCGCCGCACCGCGCGGCCAACGACGTCGCCGTGCTGCGGCAGCTCTGGCCTCGCCTCGTCGCCGAGCTGCGGCCCAAGACGGCGCGCGATCTGTGGCACGTGCGCGTCGGCGCGCGGCATGCGCGGCCCGAGGTCGTGGCGCGGGCGCAGCGCGCGGCGGAGCTCGGCGTGCTCGCGGTCGTGCACTACCGCCCGAGCGGTCGCGGCGTCGAGCTCTTGCCCTTCCGGGTGACGCAGGTGCGAACGGACCTCGACCCCCCCGTCGTTCTCGGCTATCTGGACGCCACCCGAGGCCGGCGCGAGCTGCGCACCGACCGCATTCTCGCCGTCGAGCTGCCCGGCGAGTAGCCCGAGCGCGTGGCAGCCGCGCGCCGCGCGGCGAATTCGGTGGGGCAGCGGGACCACGCGCGCTAGACAACCTCGAAACTTCAAAGGCAGGACCGGGCGTCGCGGGTCACCACGGCCACGGCGCCCCACCCGCCCGCTCCCCATGGAACCGGCAGTGAGTACCCGTGAGATCCGAGAGCATGTGAGGACGGTGCCCGCGAGGGCGCTCGGAGCCCGGGCGACCGGCCGAGGGCGGTGGGCGCCGTCGGCGTCGTGCCTGCTCGCGGCGCTCGCGCTCGGTGCGGCCGGGTGCCGCAACGGGCTCGCGGCCGAGGGGGCGCGCAGCCCCAAGGCCGAGCAGTGGTTCCAGCGCGCCTCGCACGAGTACCGCGACGCGCGCATCGACGCCGCCAACGACTCGGTGCACCAGGCGCTCGAGCTCGCGCCGAAGGACGAGGAGGTGAAGATCCTCGCCGCGCGCGTCGCCCTGGCCCGCCTCGAGTACCCCGAGGTGCTGCGCCTGCTGCGCGGTGTGCCGACGCCCGGCGCGGCGGGGCTGCGCGGGCGCGCCAACTGGTACAAGGGCGATCTGCCCGCCGCGGCGGACGATCTCGAGGCCCTGCTGGCCGATCCGGAGGTCGTCGACCCCTGGGCCAAGAGCGTCTCGAAGCTGGCGCGCCAGGGGGTCGGCCGGCGTCCGTTCGCCGTCGAGGGCTTCCTCGCGGCCGTGGAGATGCCCCGCACCGAGCCGGGCGCCCCGCGCTACATCGTGCCGCTCAAGATCGACGGCGACGAGGCCCTGGCGCTCGTCTCGACCGGCACCGCCGAGGTGGTGCTCGACAGCGCCACGCGCAACGAGCCGAGCTGGGTGTCCTTGACCTTCGACGGCATGGACCCCGACCGCCCCTTCGAGGTGCGCGACGTACCGGCCATGACGCAGGACCTCACGGCCATCTCGCACCAGATCAACGCGCCCATCAAGGCCCTGCTCGGGGCGAACCTGCTGCGGCGGCTGAACGCCACCCTCGATCTGTCGGGGCGCCAGTTCGTGGTGCGCTCCTTCGTCCCGCCGCCTCCCCCCGTGGCGAGCAAGATCGAGCTGTTCTACCTGCGCGGCGGCGGCATGGTCCTCGGCAGCTCCTTCGGCGCCGACGACGCGCAGGCCGCCGCCTTCTTCGTCGACAGCGCGATGATCCACCCCGTCGCTCTCGATGCGGGCGGCTGGAAGAAGGCGGGGGTCGAGCTCGGCAGCCTCACGCTGCTGCCGCAGGACGCGAGCCAGAAGCTGCGCGGCGGCGCGGTGCCGAGCCTGCGCTTCGGCGCCTTCGACATGCCGCACGTGCGCGCCATCTTCGGGCTGCCGCTCGAGAAGATCGAGAAGGAGCTCGAGATCGACGTCGACGGCTCGTTCGGCGCCGGGCTGCTCGCCGACTACCGTCTCACGTTCGCCGACGGCGGGCGCCTGCTCTGGGCCGAGCAGCAGCGCGGCGGCGAGGCGCCGAAGCCGCCCGCCGCGCCGCTCGCGCCGGTCGCGCCGACGCCGGTGGCGCCGGTCGCGCCCACCCCCGGCACCGGTCCGGTGAACCTCCTCGACCCGCCGAAGCAGCCATGAGCTCGCTCGCCATCTACGTCGGCAGCTTCGACCCGGTGACCTTCGGCCACCTCGACCTCGTCCACCGCGCCGCGAAGCTGTTCGAGCGCGTGGTGGTCGCCGTCGGCGTCCACCCGACGCGCAAGGTGCTCTTCTCGGTAGAGGAGCGGCTCGGCCTGCTGCGCCACGTGACGGGTGCGATCCCGAACGTCGAGATCGACTCCTTCCAGGGGCTCGCCGTCGCCTACTGCGCGCGGCGCGGCGCGCGCGTCATGGTGCGCGGCCTGCGGGTCTCGATGGACTTCGAGTACGAGCTGCAGATCGCGCAGGCCAACGCCGACATGGCGCCGCAGATCGACACCGTGTTCCTGCCGACCGCGAGCCGCTACGCCTTCGTGACGGGCTCGCTCGTGCGCGAGATCGCCAGCCACGGTGGCGACGTGAGCCGCTACGCGCCGCCCGTCGTGTGTCAGGCGCTCGCGAGCAAGATGCCCCCCGTGGCGTGACTCCCGCGTGGACCGCGCCGCGCGGCGCGGCACGCGTGCCGGGCAGGGATGCGACGCCGCCCGCCGGCGCGCGGCGGTCGACCGTCCCCGGCCGAGCGATTACGCTTGCGCAGTGACTCGTCGCCGCGCGGCCCGTCGGCCGCGCGGCGCGCCCTCCGCCGGAGACTCGCATGAAGCCTGCTCGTTCGCGCGCGCGCCCCTGGCTGCGCCACGTCGCGCTGTTCGTGGCGCTCGCCCTGCCCGCGGCGGCCCACGCCCAGCCGGACGGCGACGCCGACGCCCTCGCCCGCGGGCGCACCGCCCTCGCCCGCAGCGACTACGCCCGGGCCGAGCAGGAGCTCGAGGCGGCCGCGAAGTCCCCCAAGGACCGCGGCACGGCGCTCCTCTTGCGCACGCGGCTCGAGCTCTGGACGGGGCGCTACGCCCAGGCGGTGCAGACCGGGCGCCAGGCGGCGGCCGAGCGGCCCGAGCTGCGCGTGCAGGCGGCGCCGTGGATCGCCGAGGCGCTCGTGCGCCAAGGCAAGACGGACGAGGCCATCCAGGTCCTCGAGCAGGTCAAGGACGAGCCCGCCGCCCATCGCGTGCGCGTGGCGCTCGGCGAGCTCTACGTGCGCCGGGGGCGCCGCAAGGACGCCTACGACCCCTTGCACGCGCTGTTCGACGCCTACAAGGCCGACACCATCAAGCACGACGACACCGAGAACGTGACGCTCGTGGGGCGCGCCGCACACCTGTTGCGCCAGCCCAAGAACGCCAACAAGCGCTACAACGAGGCGCTCGAGACCGGCGGCAAGCGGCGCGTCGAGACGCTGCTCTGGCACGCCGACCTCTTCCTCGACAAGTACAACCCGGGCGCGGCCGCCGAGAGCGTGAAGCAGGCGCAGAAGCTCGCGCCGAACGACCCGCGCGTGCACGTCGCCTGGGCGAGCGTGTTGCTCGCCAACGCGATGGACTTCGAGGCCGCCGACCGCGAGATCGAGGCCGCGCTCAAGGTCGACCCCCACCTCGCCGAGGCCTACGTGGTGCGCGCCGGGCTCGCGCTGCGCGACATGGAGATCGAGGTGGCGGACCGCGCCGTCGACGAGGGACTGAAGAGCGACCCCGAGAACCTCGAGCTGCTCAGCATGAAGGCCGCCACGCGCTTTCTCGCCGAGGACGTGCCGGGCTTCGAGGCGCAGAAGGCGCGCGTCTTCAAGCTCAACCCCGAGTACTCGAGCTTCTACCAGCTGGTCGGCGAGTACGCCGAGTGGGAGCACCGCTACGACGACATCGTGAAGATGATGCGCGAGGCGGTCGCCATCGATCCGAAGGACGCCAAGGCGCGCGCGACCCTCGGCCTCAACCTCATCCGCGGCGGCAACGAGCCCGACGGCGTGAAGGAGCTCGATGCGGCCTTCAAGGTCGACGGCTTCAACATGCGCGCCTACAACACGCTCGACCTGTTCGAGACGACCATCCCGAAGCAGTACGCCACCGTCGAGAGCCCGACCTTCCGGACGCGCTACCACGTCGACGAGCGCGCGGTGCTCGAGCGCTACGTGCCGCCCATGCTCGACGAGGCCTGGGCTTCGATGGTCAAGCGCTACGGCTTCACGCCGACGACGCCCATCGGCGTCGAGCTCTACGCGGACACCGAGCACTTCAGCGTGCGCACGAGCGGGCTGCCGAACGTGGGCATCCAGGGCGTGTGCTTCGGCAAGACGCTCGCCTCGCTCTCCCCCACCGCCGGGCCCTTCAACTGGGGCCAGATCGTGTGGCACGAGCTCGGGCACGTGTTCGCGATCCAGCAGAGCAAGAACCGCGTGCCGCGCTGGTTCACCGAGGGCCTGAGCGAGTACGAGACCATCGTGCGCCGGCCCGAGTGGCGCCGCGAGGAGGACCTGTCGCTCTACCTCGGGCTGCGCGCCGGCAAGATCCCGAAGGTCGCGGACTTCAACCGCGCCTTCACCCACGTCGACGACCCCGCCGACGTGACCATGGCCTACTTCGCGGCGAGCCAGATCGTGGTCTTCATGGCCGAGAAGTGGGGCTTCGACAAGCTGCCCGTCATGCTGCGGCTCTGGGGCGAGGGCAAGCGCACGCCCGCCGTCGTGAAGGAGGCGCTCGGCGTCACGGCCGAGGAGCTCGACCAGGCCTTTCACGGCTGGCTCGGGCCGCGGCTCGAGCGCTACGCGAAGCAGTTCGTCCCCGACCGCCGTCAGGTGCCGCTCGAGCAGGCGCGGCGGGCGCTCGCGGATCACCCGCAGAGCGTGCCGCACCTCGTGAAGGTCGCGGTCGCGCTGTTCGGCGAGGGGCAGGAGCCCGAGGCCATGGCGACGCTCGCCCTCGCGCGCAGCATCGACCCGAAGGATCCGGAGCTAGAGTGGCTGGACCTCACCCTCGCGCTCCGGGCCAAGGAGCTCGACAAGGCGGCGGCGCTCGTCCTTGAGCTCATCCAGAACGGGCACGACGGTTACGCCGTCCGCATGCGGGCGGCCGACGTGGCCGAGGCGAAGAAGGACCCGGCCGCCATGCGCACGCACTTCGCGGCCGCCCACCAGTTCGACCCCTCGCAGGCCGAGCCGCTGCAGGCGCTCTACGACCTGGCGCACAAGGACAAGGACGCCGACGCCGAGCTCGCGGCGCTGCGCCAGCTCTGGAAGCTCGATCAGCACGACCGCAAGGTGTTCGGGATGCTGCTCGAGCTGCTCGTGAAGAAGGGCTACTGGGACGAGGCCGTGGCGGTCGGCGAGAGCGCGCTCTACGTCGACGTCGAGAATCCCGAGGTGCACCGCCTCTACGCGCGGGCGCTCGCGCGCACGGGTCAGTTCATCTCCGCCATCTACGAGCTCAACAGCGCCATCCTCGCCGGGCCCGCGCCCGAGGTCGCCGTCCAGATCTACCGCAGCATGGCCGAGGGCTACCGGAAGCTCGGCAAGGAAGACTTCGCCGTCGAGGCCGAGAAATACGCGAAGGACCTGACGGACGCGGCGGCACCACCCGCGGCGCCCGGGCCCGACGCGCCGCAGCCGACGCCCGAGCCGCCGAAGCCCGGCCCCGACGACGAGACGCCGACGCTGTAGGGTGCCTCGGCGTCTCCGGGGTGTGCTCTGCCTGCCACCTGCTCGGGGCGAGGCTAGCGGTGGGCGAGCACGCCGCGCGCGGCCGCCTGCCCGCTCACCACGGCCTCCTCGTGGAAGCCGAAGCCGAAGTAGGCGCCGCAGTAGTGGATGCGGTCCGCGCCGCTCACGGTGGCGAGCTCGGCCTGTGCGGCGAAGGCCGCGAGGTCGAAGCGCGGATGCGTCGCCTCGAAGCGCGCGACGATGCGCGCGGGGTCGATGGCCTCGGTGCGGTTGAGGCTGAGGCAGAAGGGCACGTCGCTCTCGAAGCGGTGCAGGACGTTCATGAGGTAGGTGACCGTGACGACCGGGCGCTGCGGGTGCTCGAGCCAGTAATTCCAGGCCGACCACTTGCGCCGGTCGAGCGGCAGCACGGCCGGATCGTGGTGCACGACGACGTCGTTCTTGCTGTAGTGAAAGGCCCCGAGCACGCGCCGCTCGCGCTCGCTCGGCTCGGCGAGCAGGCCGAGCGCCTGATCGGCGTGCGTCGCGACGACGACCTGGTCGAAGAGCTCGGGCGCGCCGTCGGCGGTCGCGACCCAGACGCCGCCCGCGGCGCGGCGCTCGAGGCGCGCGACCGGCGTCCGGAGCCGCACGCGCTCCGCGAACGGCGCGGCGAGCGGCTCGATGTAGCGCGACGCGCCGCCGCGCACGGTGCGCCACACCGGCGGATCGAGCACGTTGGCGAAGCCGTGGCGCTCGAGGAAGGGGTACCAGCGCGCGAACGGAAAGGCGCGGACGGTGTCGAAGTAGGCGCACCACACGGCCGCGCAGGGCGGCAAGAGGAGATACTCCTGAAAGGCCGTGCTGTAGCGGCCGCGCTCGAGGTACTGGCCGACCGTGAGCTCGGGGTCGCCGAGGTGCCGGCGCGCGTGGCGCCGGAAGCGGAGCGCGTCCCAGAGGATCTGGTAGGGCTCCCGCACGAGAAAGTCGCGCGGCGCCATGGCGCGCATCGCGTGCGTCCCGAACTCGACGCCCCGCTGGTCGTCGCGCACCGAGAAGCTCATCGTCGTCACCTCGCTCGCGACGCCGAGGCGTGCGAGCAGGCGCGTGAACTCGGGGTAGGTGCGGTCGGTGTAGACGACGAAGCCGGTGTCGACCGGGTGGCGGCGCCCCGCGTGCTCGACGTCCATCGTGTAGGCGTCGCCACCGAGGTGCCCGAGCGCCTCGAAGAGCGTCACCTCGACATGCGGCGCGAGCTCGCTCGCCGCCACGAGACCCGCCACGCCACCGCCGACGATCGCGACTTTCATGCTGCT
>JADLAB010000329.1 GCA_020848455.1 Polyangiaceae bacterium | reverse complement strand
GCGCCGAAGAACGGCGTCTTGTAGAGCCCGCTGAAGTAGTCGGCGAAGCGGACCGCGTCGATCGCGCTGCCGAGGAAGAAGCCGGAGGGCTGCCCGAACTCGACCGCCGTGACGAACATCGCCCCGAGGAAGCCGAGCACCAGGGCGTAGGCCGCCAGCAACGGCATCACGATGAGCGCCGCGAAGAGCCGCGGGACGACGAGCTTCTTGATCGGGTCGGCGCCGAGCGCCCGGATGGCGTCGATCTGCTCGGTGACCGCCATCGACCCGATCTCGGCCGTGATGCCCGAGCCGATGCGCCCCCCGACCACCAGCGCGGTCAGCGCGGGCGCGAGCTCGCGCGCGAAGGACAGCCCGACGATGCGGCCCGTGTACTCCATGCCGCCGAACTTCTGCAGGCCGTAGGCGAACTGGGTCGCCATCACGAGCCCGGTGAACAGGGCGACGACCGAGGCGATCCCGAGCGAGCGCACGCCGAGCGCCTCCATCTGGTAGATGGTCGCGCGCAGCTCGAGCGGCCGCCGCACCGACGCCCGGAAGGCGCCCCAGGTGAGCTTGCCGAGGAGCCCGGCGTGCCCGAGCGCGGCCATGGTGCGCCCGAGGTAGCGCTCGAGCACCGACGGCGGCGGCGGGACGTAGGTGCGCCGGCGGGTGCTCGGCGGTAGCTCGCTCGCCCGGTCGAGGTCCGGCTCAGTCGCCATCGCCGTGTGCTCCCTCTCGGTCGGGCCTCATCGCCTCAGCCCCCGCTCGGCACGGTCGCGAAGCCGCGCACGACCTCGCGGAAGACCGGAACACCACGCTCGAAACCGGGCTCCGGGGCCGCATAGATGAGATCGTAGACGCACTCGTCCTTCTTGAGCACCCACACGTCGTAGCGCTGGGGCACGCCGTCGAGCTTGGCGCCGAGCGCGGTGTGCATGGCCTCGCGCCCGTCGAAGGGCACCACCTCCTGCACCGTGATCTCGCGCTCGGTGAAGGTGAGAAACAGGTGGTTCGTCAGGGCCTGGAGCGGCACGTCCTCGCTGTCGACGTGGCAGTGCGCGTTGAACAGCACGAGCCCGCGGTTGGGCTCGTCCCGGAAGGCGAGCGCGGCCTGGTTGTGGGCGATCTGGCGCCACGCCCCCGGCGGCTCGGGGATGGTGAAGGCATAGCCGTCCCCGTGCACCGTGCCGCCGGTGAAGCGGGACGCGGGACAGCCGCCGAGCGCGAGGAGCAGGAGCGCGCAGGCCGCCGGGCAGCCGCCGATGCGAGTGCGATTCCGCACAGACGTGACTGCCGCGCGCGCCCGGTGCATCCGCGCCAGAGGTTAGCCGCTCCGGCGCCGGTCGCCTAGGTCGGCCGACGGAGCGGTGGCCCGCCCGCGTGGACTAGTGGCGCGCCGCGTCACGTGCAAGGCTACCGCGCTCGTCCGGCCGCCCTGCGGCGCCGGGTGCGGCGGCACGGCGGGGACACGAGGACCACATGGCGGAGCAGAAGCTGCGACTACACGACACCCTGAGCGGAGACCTGCGACCGCTCGCGCTCGAGCGTCCGGGCGAGGTGCGCGTGTACTGCTGCGGTCCCACCACCTACGACGACGCACACGTGGGCCACGCCCGCGCCGCGCTCGCGCCCGACGTGCTCGTCCGCTACCTGCGCTGGCGCGGGCTGCACGTCACCTACGTGCGCAACATCACCGACGTCGACGACAAGATCCTGGCACGCGCCAAGCAGAGCGGCGAGGAGCCGACCACCCTGTCCGCGCGCATGGCCGAGCGCTACCAGGCCGACATCGGCGCGCTCGGTTGCAGCGCGCCGGACGTCGAGCCGAAGGTGAGCGAGCACATCGCCGACATCGTCGCGCTCGTCGAGCGCCTGGTGGCGAACGGGGCGGGCTATGTGGTCGACCTCGGCGGGGGCGTGCGCGACGTGTACTTCGCCGTGCGCGCCTTCCCCGGCTACGGCAAGCTGAGCAAGCGCAAGCTCGAGGACCTGCGCGTCGGCGCGCGCATCGAGGCGAACGACAAGAAGCGCGATCCGCTCGACTTCGCGCTCTGGAAGGGCTGCGCCGAGACCGAGTGGGGCTGGCCGAGCCCGTGGGGCAAGGGCCGCCCGGGCTGGCACATCGAGTGCTCGGCGATGAGCGCGCGCTACCTGGGCCACGGCTTCGAGGTGCACGCCGGCGGCATGGATCTCGTGTTCCCGCACCACGAGAACGAGATCGCGCAGTGCGAGGCGGCGCATCCCGGCGAGGGCGACTTCGTCCGCACCTGGATCCACAACGGCTTCGTCAACGTCGACAAGGAGAAGATGGCGAAGAGCCTCGGCAACTTCGTCACCATCCGCGACGTCTACCAGCGCTACGACCCCGAGGCCCTGCGCTACTTCCTGCTCACGGTGCACTACCGCGGGCCCATCGCGTTCGAGACCGACAAGCGCGAGGACGGGCGCGTCGTGTTCGAGGGCGTGGCCGAGGCGGAGCGGCGCATCGACTACCTCTACGCCGTGCTCGAGCGGCTCGGCGAGCTCGCCGCCACCGCGAGCGAGCCCGGCGCCAAGGCGAAGGAGCTCGACGCCTACGCGAAGGTCTTCGCCGGCGCGTCCGAGCGGCTCGCGGCGGCGCTCGAGGACGACCTCAATACCCCGGCCGCCCTCGCGGTCGTCGCCGAGCTCGCCAAGACCGGCAACGAGCTGTGCGACGTCGCCCAGAAGCGCAAGAAGGACGCCCGCCTCGTCGCGGCCGCCGGCGCCCTCGCGCGCACCGGCAAGGCCGCGCTCCGCGGCGCGCTCGACGTGCTCGGGCTGTGCCACAGCGACGCGAGCGCCTACACGGTGCGAAGCCAGGCGCGCCGCCTCGCGGCGCTCGGCGTGGCGGCCGCCGACATCGACCGCAAGGTCGACGAGCGGCTCGCGGCTCGCGGCGCGAAGGACTTCACGCGCGCCGACGCCCTGCGCGCCGAGCTCGGCGCGCTCGGCATCGAGGTCGCCGACTCGCCGACGGGCTCGACCTGGCGCGTGGGCGTCGTGTGACGGCTACTCGCTCTGCCGGGTGACCCAGCAAAAGGCGTCGGGTTGCGCCAGCCGTTCGTGCAGGCCGCCCCCCATGCAGGTCGAGAACCAGCCGCAGCCGTCGCACGCGCCCGTGCGGCGCCAGCCGGTCGTGCGGTGGGCCTCGAAGCGCGTGTGCCACAGCTTCGAGAAGCGGTGCTCGAGCGCGGAGCCCTGCGCCCAGCTGCGTGGCAGGGACGGGCAGGCGCTCACCTGGCCGTCGCACAGGATCGAGCCCACGCACAGGCCCGCGTAGCACTGCCCCTCGGCCGGGCGCACCGTGAGGTCGCGGCGCGGTCCGAGAAAGCCGCCGCACGAGAACTGCACGCCGAAGGGCTCGCCCGTGCGCGCGAGCTCGCGCCGCCGGGTCGCCACGAAGTCGAGCAGGCGCCGTGCCTCGCCCGGTCCGAGCCAGAGCGGCGTGTCGCCCGCGCCCGCGAGCCGGCCCATCGTGTCGATGGTGATGAGGCGCCACAGGTTCGCGCCCGCGGCGCGCACCTCGGCCTCGAGCGCCGGCAAGGCGTCGAGGTTGCCGGGCCGCACGCAGGTGATCGCCTCGACGTCGTCGAAGCCGGCGGCGCGCGCCGCGCCGAGGCCGGCGAGCGCCTTGTCGTAGGTGCCGCGCCCGCGCACCTCTTCGTGGGCCGTGCGCGTGCCGTCGACGCTGACCGAGGCGGTGCGCATGCCGGCCGCGTGGAGGCTCCGGGCGCGCGCGGCGTCGAGCAGGGTGCCGTTCGTGACCACGCACGCCCGCATCCCGAGGCGCGTCATCTCCGCCACGACCTCCTCGACGTCGCGGCGCAGGAGCGGCTCGCCGCCGGTGACCGACACGAAGATGCGGCGCGCGTCGAAGTCGGCGGCGATGCTGCGCAGGATGTCGACGACCTCGCCGGTCGTGAGCTCGCGCACGGGCGAGGTCGCCTCGCAGGACGAGCCGCAGTGCGAGCAGCGCAGGTTGCAGCGCAGCGTCGCCTCCCAGAAGAGGTAGGTGAGATCCGGCTCGGCCATGAGGCTCCGGCGGTCGCGCGCCGCGCGGTGCAGCTTCACGAGGCCGGGCAGATCGCGCAGGCCGACGGCACAGGGGTCGTCCGAGCGGCGAGGCATGCGGCGCTCAGAGGTCCGGGCCGCCGTACTTCGTGTACACGGGCCCGCCGTACTTCGGCTTGGGCATCGGGCCGCCGTACTTCTTCGCCGGGACGGTCGCCGTCGGCGGGGGCGGCGGGCCGCCGTACTTCACGACCGGGACGACCGGCTGCGGCTCCGGGCTCGTCGGCGCGCCGGACGCCGTACCGAGGGGCGCGCTCGTGGGAGCGGTGCTCTCCGTCGGCGCGGGTGCGCTCGTGGTCGCTCCGGCGGTCTCGCTCGGCGTCGCGGCCGGCGCGGCGCTCGCCGTCGTGTCCTGACCGGTCCCGCTCGTGGGGGGCGGTGGCGGCGGGCCACCGTACTTGACCGTGGGGTTGCAGGCCGCCACGACCACCGTGGCGAGGCCGGTCGCGGCGACCCACAGGGCCGCGGACCCGGACAGGAGCCTGGCGACGAGCGACGACCTCGGGGTCGAGTGGTTCATGGTGGACCTTTCTGGGGGCCCGCCTACGCTACGCCCTTGTCGGGCGCTCGAGTTGACCCCGGTCATCGAGCGTCTCGCCGGCGCGCCCCTCGACTTCGGCACGCGCCGACTTATTTTCTCGGGTCGGGAGCAGAGCGGTGAGCAAGGACCTGTATGCGGTGCTCGGCGTGGACCGCAGTGCGGACGAGCAGACCATCAAGCGCGCGTACCGCAAGCTCGCGGCCAAGCTGCACCCCGACAAGACCCCCGGCAAGCTGACCGAGCAGCGCTTCAAGGAGGTGACCGCCGCCTACGAGGTGCTCCACGACCCCAAGAAGCGCGCGGCCTACGACGAGTTCGGCGAGGTCAGCCTGCAGCAGGGCTTCGACCTCGAGCGCGCGCGCTGGGCCAAGCAGCGGGGCTACGGCTACGGCGGCGGCGGCGGCGGCGCGAGCGAGGGGGTCCCCTTCGACTTCGGCGACCTGTTCGGCGGGCGCGGCGGGGTGCGCGGGGGCGGCGGCGGCATCGGCGACCTCTTCGGCGACATGCTGGGGCGCAACGCGCGCGGCGGGCGCCGCGGCCAGGACCTGGAGACGACGGTCGCGATCGACTTCGGGGAGGCGATCCGCGGGACCACCCTCGCGCTGCTCGCGCCGAACGGCACCGAGACCGTGCACGTGCGCATCCCGCCCGGCGCGGCCGACGGCAGCCGCGTGCGTGCCAAGGGCAAGGGCGGTCCGGGCGCGGGCAAGGGGCCGCCCGGCGACCTCGTGCTCCACCTCCAGGTGCGCCCGCACAAGCACTTCCGCCGCGAGGGCGACGACCTCTACCTCGATCTGCCGATCACCATCGGCGAGGCCTACGCTGGGGCGAGCGTGCGCGTCCCCACGCCGCACGGCGAGGTGAAGCTCACGGTGCCGCGCCATGCCCAGAGCGGACAGACCGTGCGTCTCCGGGGCAAGGGCGTGGCGCGCAAGGGCGGCCACGAGCACGGCGACCTCTACGTGCGCTTCCTCGTGAAGTACCCGGCGGACGACGACCCGACCGTCGCGGGCGCGATCGAGACCCTCGGGGCGCGCAGCGCCGACCCTCGGGGGGATCTCGCGTTCTAGG
>JADLAB010000328.1 GCA_020848455.1 Polyangiaceae bacterium | reverse complement strand
TCGTACCGACGCCGTTCTACAAGCGGCCGCAGCGCTGAGACCGGCGGCACGCGTTTCGGGGAGGGCAGCAAGGGAGACATCATGGGCAAGAACGAAGTCAGAGCCGACCGGCGCTACACCAAGGATCACGAGTGGGCGAAGCGCGAGGGTGTCGAGGTGCTGGTCGGAGTCAGCGCCTACGCCGTCGACCAGCTGGGCGACATCACGCTCGTGAACCTCGACGCGCGCCCCGGCGAGAGCATCGAGGCCGGCAAGCCCTTCGGCACGGTCGAGAGCGTCAAGACGCTCGCGGATCTCTTCGCGCCGGTGAGCGGGCGCGTGCTGCGCGTCAACAGCGTGCTCGAGAACGCGCCCGAGACGCTCAACGACGACTGCTACGGCGCCGGGTGGCTCGTCGCCATCGAGCCGACCAAGCCCGACGAGTACGACGCCCTGATGGACGCCGAGGCGTACACCGCCTTCCTCGCCAACGCCGACCACTGACGAGCGATGCGCTACCTGCCCCACACGCCCGAAGACATCGGCGCCATGCTCGGCGCCATCGGCAAGGGCTCGCTCGACGAGCTGTTCGAGTCGATCCCGGCCGCGGTGCGCCAGCCCGGGCGCATCGACCTCCCGCCCGGGGTCGACGAGCAGGCGCTGATGCGCCACCTCGAGGCGCTCGGCCAGAAGAACGCGAGCGGCCACCTGTCCTTCCTCGGCGCGGGCGCCTACGACCACGGCTTCCCCATCGCCGCCGACCAGCTGCTCCTGCGCAGCGAGCTCTACACCGCGTACACGCCCTACCAGCCCGAGGTCGCGCAGGGGACGCTGCAGCTCATCTTCGAGTTCCAGACGATCGTGAGCGAGATCCTCGGGCTGCCGATCGCGAACGCCTCGATGTACGACGGCTCGACCGCCGCGGCCGAGGCGGTGCTGATGGCCCGCCGGCTCACCGGCCGGTCGCAGAGCATCGTGAGCGGCTGCGTGCACCCCGAGTACCTCGAGACCGTGACGACGCTGACGCGCGAGCTCGACCTCGGCGGGCCGAGCGGCAAGAGCGAGCTCGTGGCGGTGCCGGCGCGCGCCGACGGGCGCACCGACGTCGAGGCGCTCGTCGCGGCCATCGACGGCTCGACCGCGTGTGTGCTCGTCGGCTACCCGAGCTTCTTCGGCTGCGTCAGTGATCTGCGCGCCGTCGCGGCCGCCGCGCACGCGCACGGCGCGCTCCTCGTCACGGCCACGACCGAGCCCTTCGCCCTCGCGCTGTGCGAGGCGCCGGGCGCGCTCGGCGCGGACATCGCCGTCGCCGAGGGGCAGCCGCTCGGCCTGCCTCCGCAGTACGGCGGTCCCGGCGTGGGCCTGTTCGCCTGCCAGAACGACCGAAAGACGCTCCAGCAGCTGCCCGGCCGGCTGTGCGGCGAGACCGTCGACAAGAACGGCACGCGCGGTTACGTGCTCACGCTCTCGACGCGCGAGCAGCACATCCGGCGCGAGCGCGCGACGAGCAACATCTGCACGAACAGCGGCCTGTGCGCCGCGGCGCTCACCATCAAGATGTGCCTGCTCGGCAAGCGCGGCTTCGTCGCCACGGCCGAGCAGTGCCTCGCCAAGGCCGAGCACCTGCGGCAGCGGCTCGGCGCCCTGCCCGGCTACGCCGTGACGAGCGCCGCCCCGACCTTCAACGAGCTCGCGGTGCGGGTGCGCGGCGGCGACGCCGGTGCAGTGTGCCGGGCGCTCGCGACCGAGGGCATCGTGGCCGGGCTCGATCTCGGGCGCTACTACCCCGCCCGCCGCGACGAGCTGCTCGTGGCGGTGACCGAGCGGCACAGCGCCGCGGACCTCGAGCGCCTCGTGAGCGCGCTCGCCGCCTTCGGCACGCCGCGCACGGCTCCGTAACGCGCGAAAATCACTGTTCGCGAATCGCGCGCCGCGTTCTAAACTGGCGGCTCACGCGAGCGCCCACGAGCTCGCCCCGGACGACGTGCCCGAATCCCGAAGCCAAGACGCCCCGACGCTGCGGCAGCTCACCATCCCCATGGTCCTGCTCGCGGGCCTGAGCCAGCGCCTGCTCGCCACCCTGAACGAGGCTGCGCTCAGCGTGCAGGTGCTCGTGTCGGACTGCACGCTGCAGGAGGCCGCGAACATCGCCGCGCAGGTGCGGCCGCTCGTCATCGTCCTCACCGAGCAGAACTACCGCTTCGACCCCGAGTCCTTCGACCACCTGGCGCGCGACGTGGGGGCGTCGCTCTTGCGCGTGCCGAACGACGAGGTCGACGCGGCGGTGCTCGGCGAGCGGCTCGCGGCGGCGATGCTCGAGGCCGAGCAGCGCCGGGCCGGCTGGGCCGAGCCGGGCTGAGGTCCGGCGTCGTCCGCCGCCCTGCACGGGCCCGACTGTAAGCCCCCGCACCCCCGCCGCGTTGTCGTTCCCGTCCGAACGGAGGGAAGCGACATGCAGGCGAGGACTTGGTCGTGGATGGGTGGTGCGGCGCTCGCGCTCGCCGCGTGCGGGGGCGCCAAGGCGCCGGCGTACGACGGCGGGGCCCGCGCGCCCGACACGTCGAAGAGCTACGAGACGGCACGCGAGGTCTCGGCCTCCCAGCCCGAGGCCTATCCGAGCCCGCTCGCGCCGCCGCCCATGGCCGACCGGCCCGCGCCCCCCCCGCCCGACGCGAACGGGTACGCACCGCCGGCCCCCACGGACCGCGACTCCGGCAGCGACGAGGAGCGGCCCTCGCAACCCTCGCCCGCCGCGGCGCCGAAGGCCGGAGCCGCGCCCGAGGTTCTGGCGCAGAGTGGCGCGACCCCGCTGCAGCCGCCGGTCGAGCCCGCGCCCGTACAGCCCGGTCTCGCGACGTCGTGGGGCGAGACGCTGAGCTCGCAGGTGACGACCGCGCCCTTCGTGCGCGCCGACCGCACGCGGCCCTTCGCCAGCGTGACCATCGGCTACAACGACGCCGAGGGTATCGCCGCGATGAGCGACGTCGCGACCGGCGCGCGCATCCCGCGCTCGCTCTTCCCCGTGCACGACGGCTTCGTCGAGCTCGGCGTGCGCGACGGCAGCGGCCAGTTCCTGACCGGCTTCTCGGCGCGCCAGAGCCACTTCGTGACCGGCCGCGCCGGCGAGCGCTACACGATCTTCCTGCGCAACCACAGCCCCGGGCGCATCGAGACGGTGGTGAGCGTCGACGGCCTCGACGTCATCGACGGCAAGCCGGCCGGCTTCGCCAAGCGCGGCTACCTGCTCGATCCGAACGGCATGCTCGAGATCGACGGCTTTCGCACGAGCGAGAGCTCCGTCGCGGCCTTCCGCTTCGGCTCGGTGCGCGACTCGTACGCCGGCCGCAAGCACGGCGACACCCGCAACGTGGGCGTCATCGGCGCCGCCTTCTTCCACGAGCAGGGTGACGACCCCGGCGCCTGGAGCGGCTGGCGCAACGCCGACGTCATCCGTCGCCAGAACGCCAATCCCTTCCCCGCGCAGTTTGCGACCCCCGCGGACTGACGCTCCTGCCGTCTCGATCCCTTCACGATCCGTCGCCTCCCCCCGGCCCCCGGGGCGCACGCCGCGCCCCGGGGGCTTTCTTCATTTTCCCGGCGGCGATGGGCGGCGGGGGCAGCCGCGACGGGACCGCACCGGGGGTGTAAGCTCGCCCGCGCGGGCCACGTTTGGCATGTGACTTCGGAGAGGATGGCCATGAAAGCGACACGCCTGGCAGCAATCGGACTCATCGCAGCGCTCCTCGGCGGCTGTGCCGCGAAGAACGCCGCACCGCACAGCGGCGCCACCACCCAGGGCTACGGCCCCGCGCAGCCGAGCGAGCCCGCCGCTTACGGCGGCCCGGGAGCACCGTCCGGCTTCGAGCAGCAGGAGGCCCGGAGCCCCTCGCCCGCGGCCGCGCCCCCCGGGGCGCACGGCGAGATCATGGCCGACGCCTCGGGCGTCCCGGCGAGCGAGGTCGCCAAGGCGAGCCCGGCCCCGACCCAGCAGCCCGGCCTGGCGACCTCCTGGGGCGAGACCCTGAGCTCGCAGGTGACGAGCGCCCCGTTCGCGCGCGCCGACCGCGAGCACCCCTTCGTGACCGCGTCGCTCTACTACAACGACGCCGAGGGCACGGCGGCCCTGAGCGACATCCCCGCGGGCGCGCGCACGCCGCGCTCGCTCTTCCCGGTCCACAACGGCTTCATCGAGGTCGGCCTGCGCGACGGGACGGGCAACTTCCTGAGCGGCTTCAGCGCGAACCAGGACAACTTCGTGACCGGGCGCGCCGGCGACCGCTACACGATCTTCGTGCGCAACCACAGCCCGGGGCGCGTCGAGGCGGTGGTCAGCGTCGACGGGCTCGACGTCATCGACGGCAAGGCCGCGAGCTTCGCGAAGCGCGGCTACCTGCTCGATCCGAACGGGAGCCTCGAGATCGAGGGCTTCCGCCAGAGCGAGAACGCCGTGGCGGCCTTCCGCTTCGGCTCGGTGCGCGACTCGTACGCCGCGCTCAAGCACGGCGACACCCGCAACGTGGGCGTCATCGGCGCGGCCTTCTTCCACGAGCGCGGCGACAACCCCTGGACCTGGACGAACTGGCGCGACCAGGACGTCCTGCGCCGGCAGAACGCCAATCCGTTCCCGGGCCAGTACGCGACGCCGCCGAACTGAGCGGGCCATACCTGGCAAGCGGCGGTCTTCTTGGGCACGCTCCGCGGTCGCGGCCCGAG
>JADLAB010000327.1 GCA_020848455.1 Polyangiaceae bacterium | reverse complement strand
TCGCGACTCGAGGACACGCCCGCGAACGCGCGCGCGCCGAGGAGCGCGTAGCAAGGGGCCCGGGCGGGCGCAACGCGTGCCCGCGCGCGCATGGGAGTGGACGCGGGTCGCCAGGCCCGACGACGTGCCGCGCACTCGACGCAGTGCCCGTCGCGAGCCCCGCGACGGGGCGGCGCTTTCTCGCGTATCCTTCGCCCCATGAGCGGCAGCACCTCACGGCATGGCTGGCTCGCGGTCGCACGGGCCTGCGCCCTCGCGGCACTCGCGGCGGCGTGCGGCACCGGCGGCAGCGACCTCTTCGGCACGGGCGGCGGCGCGACGACCCAGAGCACGAGCGGCACGGCCGGTACGGGTGGCACCGGCACGACGTCGAGCGCGACGGGCGGCAGTTCCCAGGGCGGCGACGGCGCGGGCGGCAGCTGCACCCCCGACGGCGGCACCTGCGCCACCCCGGTCGAGTGCTGCAGCGGGCTCTGCGCCGGCAACCAGTGCGTCGGCGCCACCTGCACACCCGACGGTCAGCCCTGCGGTCAGGCCGCCGAGTGCTGCTCCGGCGCGTGCAACGGCTCCGTGTGCGGCCCGCCGGGCTGCACGCCCGACGGCCAGGGGTGCTTCCAGGGCGGCGACTGCTGCTCGGGCGCGTGCAACGGCTTCGTGTGTGGGCAGCCGAGCTGCAAGCCCGACGGGCAGCAGTGCTTCCAGGGCGGCGAGTGCTGCTCCGGTGAGTGCCACAACCTCGCGTGCGGGCAGCCGGCCTGCAAGCCCGACGGGCAGGGTTGCTTCCAGACGAACGAGTGCTGCTCCGGCCAGTGCAGCGGCTTCGTCTGCGGGCCGCCCGGCTCTTGCATCGCCGACGGTCAGCCATGCGTGCAGAGCGGCCAGTGCTGCAACGACCACTGCAACGGCGGCCAGTGCACCTGCAAGGCACTCGGCGTGCAGTGCTTCTGGGGCGGCGAGTGCTGCTCGAGCAAGTGCACCAACGGCAGCTGCCAGCCCTGAGCGGCGACTCATGCGGCGCGCGCGACCGAGCTCTGCCACGCCGGGCCGACGCGACGCCCCGGCGCCGCGCTCGGTGCGACGTCTCGTGTGGCTCGGCGTGGCGCTCGCGGCGCTCGCGGGCATCGCGGTGGCGGTCGTGCTCACGACGCGCCGGCGCGGTCCGGCGCGCGAGCTCACGACGCTGCCGAGCGCGGTCAGGTGTCTCGCCTTCGCGCCGGACAGCCGCGTGCTCGCGGCGGCGACGTGGCACGACGGCAGCGTGCGGCTCCTCGATCCGACCGGTGGCGACGTGGTCCGCACGCTCGCGGCCCGACCCGAGGTGCACGCGCTCGCGTTCTCGCGCGACGGGCGCTACCTCGCCGCGGTCGACGACACGACGCCGGTGTCGGTGTGGGAGACGGCGAGCGGCGCGCCGGTGGCGCTGCCCGCGCTCGGCAAGGCCGTGGGCACGGCCGCCGCGTTCGCACCCGACACGGACGAGCTCGCGCTCGGCCTGGCCGACGGCCAGGTCCTGTTCCTCGACGTCGCGACCGGGGCCGTGCGGCGGGGCGCGCGCCACGATGCGCTCGTCCGCGCGGTCGCCTACGCGCCGAGCGGCCTCTTCGCGAGTGGCGACGAGCGCGGGACCGTCACCTTGTGGGAGCGCGAGCCCGAGGCCCAGCGCGCGCGCTTCGCGCCGCGGCTCGGGGGCGTGCGCGCGCTCGCCTTCTCGCCCGACGGCGGGGCGCTCGTCGTCACCGGCGACGGGCCGATGCTGCGCGTGTTCGACACCGCGACCGGCGCCGCGCGCCACACGCTGTCGGGCCACGCCGAGCGCGTGGAGGCCGTCGGCTTCGCGCGCGGCGGCGGCACGCTCGCGAGCGCCAGCGCGGACGGCACCGTGCGACTCTGGGACCCCACGACGGGCCGCGCCACCGTCGTGCTCACCCCCGGCACGGCACCGCTCTACTCGCTCGCGTACGCGCCGAGCGGCGTCCTGCTCGCGGCCGGCGACGGATCGGGGCGCATCTACACCTGGAAGCTGGACCCCGGTCGCTGACGGCGCCGGGCGCTCGGGCTTCCGGGCCCGAAGCCTGAAGCCACGTCACGCGGGCGCCGAGTTTTCGTCTAGAACACCCGCACGACCTCGAGCGTGCGTCGCCGCCCGCCGAGCACGAGCTCGCCCTCGTCGCCGGCGCGCTTGCCGAGCAGCGCGCGCACGAGCGGTGAGCCCGGCGTCACGACCTGGACGGCGCCGCCCGCGAGCGCCGAGCCCCCGCCGTGCGGCGCCAGGAAAACGCGGCGCTCGGCGCCGTCCTCGTCGCAGTGGACCAGCGCCCCGAGCGCGATGGGGCTCGACGCGTCGAAGCAGCGCAGCGCCATGCGCACCACCTCGCCGAGGCCCGCGCGCAGCTCCTCGAGGCGCCGGGCCTGCCCGCGCGCCAGGTAGGACTGCTCGAGCGCCCGGGTGTCCTTGTCGTTCTCGGGTCGCGCCTCCTCGTGCGTCGCGCCCTCGCGCGCCGCGGCGAGGGTCTGCGCCAGCGCCTCGGCCTCGCTCTCGAGGCGGCGCACGAGCTCGTCCTTCAGGGCCTGCTTGTCGAAGAGCACCGCCACGGCGGAGATGTAGCGCGCCGGCGGGGTCGCATCCGCAATTCGCTTCGGGCTTGCGCGCTCTCTACCGAGTGGTAGACAATGGTCTAACGGTCGGTAGTCATGGACGTGCGCACCCAGATCCTCGCCGCGGCGCTGCGCGCCTTCGCCGCCAAGGGCTACGAGGCGACCTCGCTCGCGGACGTGGCGAGCGCCGTCGCCGTGCGCAAGCAGTCGCTGCTCTACTACTTCCCGAGCAAGGAGGCGCTGCGCCAGGCCGTCCTCGACGCGCTGCTCGCGCGCTGGAACGAGGTGCTGCCGCGCCTGCTGCTCGCGGCGACGAGCGGCGCGGATCGCTTCAGCGCCACGTTCCGCGAGACGGTGCGCTTCTTCGCCGAGGACACCGACCGCGCGCGCCTGCTCCTGCGCGAGATCCTCGACCGGCCGGACGCGATGCGCGGCGAGCTCGAGGCCTACGTGAAGCCCTGGGTGTCGGTCGTGGCCGAGTACATCCACAAGGGCCAGGCGCACGGCGAGGTGTACCCGGGCGTGGACGCGGAGGCGTACGTCCTGTGCGTCATCAACCTCGTCGTGAGCGGCGTGGCGACGGCCGCGAGCCTGTCGAGCGCGCTCTTGCCACCGCGCGCCGGGCAGCCGGGCCCGGCCGTGCGCTGTCAGCAGGAGCTCATGCGCATCGCGCGCTCGAGCCTCTTCACCGGCGTGGCCGACGGCGCGGCACCCGCGCGCTCGGAGCAGCGGCGGCGCACGGGCCGCACGCGGCCGGCGCCCGCCCCGCCGCGCGACGCCCGACCCGCCCCCCACGCCGCCAACGGCAGCGCGCCGAGCAAGCGGCGCGCGAGCGACGACGACCCGCGAGCCCCGCGCGAGCGGGCCGCCCGAGAGGCCCGGAGATGACCCCATGAGCAGCAACTTCTGGAGCGACAACGACGACCTGCAGTTTTACTTCGACAAGGGCATCGACTGGGAGGCGCTCGTCGGCGTCACCGAGCGCGACGCCGAGGGTGGCTTCAAGACACCCGACGAGGCCGTGGCCTTCTACCGGCAGATCGCCGAGATGGTGGGCGACTTCGTGGCGACGCAGATCGCCCCCCACGCGGCCGAGATCGACCGGGAAGGCGTGCGCTTCGAGGGCGGCGAGGCGCACTTCCCGCCGCGGCTCGCGGGCATCTTCGAGCAGCTGCGCGCGCTCGAGCTCCACGGCATGTGCCTGCCGCGCGAGCTCGGCGGCATGAACTGCCCGATGCTGCTCTACCTCGTCAACGCCGAGCTCATGGCGCGCGCCGACGTGAGCGTGATGTCGCACCACGGCTTTCACTCGGGGATAGCCATGTGCCTGCTCATGCTGTCGATCCTCGAGGGCACGACCGAGGCCGATCCGGCGACGGGCAAGATCACGCGCACGCGCTTCGCGCGCGAGATCGGGGAGATCGCCCGCGGCGAAGCCTGGGGCTGCATGGACATCACCGAGCCCGACGCCGGCAGCGACATGGCGAAGCTGAAGGCGGTGGGCGAGCTCGACGCGGACGGCCGCTGGTACGTCACCGGGCCGAAGATCTTCATCACCTCGGGCCACGGCAAGTACCACTTCGTCATCGCCCGCACCGAGAAGGCCGCCAGCGGCGACGACCCGATGGCGGGCCTGCAAGGCCTGTCGATGTTCCTCGTGCCGACCTACGAGGAGCTGCCCGACGGCACGCGCCGGCGCATCGCGCCCATCGACCGGCTCGAGGAGAAGCTCGGCCACCACGGCTCGGTGACCGCCTCGCTCAGCTTCGACCGCGCGCCCGCCGAGCTCGTCGGCAAGCGCGGCGAGGGCTTCCCGTACATGCTGACGCTGATGAACGGCGCGCGCCTCGGCGTCGGCTTCGAGTCGATCGGCCTGTGCGAGAGCGCCTACCGCATGGCCGTGGCCTACGCCGCCGAGCGGCGCAGCATGGGCAAGAGCATCGACCGGCACGAGCTCATCGCCGACTACCTCGACGAGATGCGCACCGACATCCAGGCGCTGCGCGCGCTCGCGTTGCACGGCGCCGTGCACGACGAGCTCGCACAGAAGATGGGCGTGAAGGAGAGGCTCGCGCCCACGCGGGACGAGGTCGACAAGCGCCGGCTCGAGCGCGAGATGAAGCGCCACAAGCAGGCCGCGCGGCGCACGACGCCCCTGCTCAAGTACCTCGCGGCCGAGAAGGCCGTCGAGATCGCGCGCCGCAACCTGCAGATCCACGGCGGCAACGGCTACATGAAGGAGTACGGCGCCGAGAAGCTGCTGCGCGACGCCGTCGTCATGCCCATCTACGAGGGCACGAGCCAGATCCAGGCCCTGATGGCCATGAAGGACACGCTCGCGGCGGTGATGAAGAACCCGCAGGCCTTCGTGAAGCGCCAGGCGCAGGCTCGCTGGCGCGCGCTCGGCGCCAAGGACGGCCTCGAGCGGCGCGTGGCGCGGCTGCAGGTGCTCTCGATGAGCGCGCAGAGCCACCTCATCACGCGCACGGCCGCCACGAAGTGGAAGAGCGTGCAGCACCGGCCCGTCACCGAGTGGCCGCGCGCCTTCTTGAAGGGCTGGGACCCGAAGCGCGACTTTGCCCCGGCCCTCCTGCACGCCGAGCGCCTCACGCGTCTGCTCGCCGACGAGCTCGTCTGCGAGGTCTTGCTCGAGCAGGCGCGCCGCTTCCCCGAGCGGCGCGAGCTGTGCGAGCGCTACCTCGACCGCGCCGAGCCGCGCGCCCGCCATCTGCACGACGAGATCACGAGCACCGGCAGCCGGCTGCTCGGTCTGCTCGAGCGCGCGGGCAACGGCGAGGG
>JADLAB010000326.1 GCA_020848455.1 Polyangiaceae bacterium | reverse complement strand
CTCCGCTCCCACACGGTCGGCTCGGCCCCGGCGCGGCCCGCGCTCGCCACGACCACGAGCAGGCTCGCGAGGGCGGCTCGAGCGTTCACGGCGGGCGGCGCCTCGGCCCGGGCTCCACGCGGGGTGCGCCCTCGAGCGCGGCCAGGCGCTCGGTCGCGCGCCGGCCCCAGGGGCCCTTGCCGAGGGGGCTCGCGAGGAAGCTGCGCCAGGCGTTCGCCGCGGCGGCGCGGTCGCTCCGCTCGGCTCCGAGGGCGCGGAGCGCGAAGGCGTCCCCGTCGTCGCCGAGCCACAGGCCCTTGAGGCTCGCGGCGACGCGCGGGCCCCGGGGCAGCTCGTCGAGCACGCTCTCGGCCTGGGCCGGCTGACCCTGGCGGTCGAGCGCGAGGGCGAGCACGAGCGCGAGCGCGTACCGGTGGCCGTGGTGCGGATCGTGTGCCGCCTCGCGCAGGTAGGCGAGCGCCTCGTCGAGCGACGCGGCGCTGCTCGGGGCGCCGGCCGTGCCGGCGAGCGCCATCGCCGTCAGCGCGGCCTCGCCGAGCACGCGCGCCCGCTCCTCGCGCGTCGGCAGGAGCGACGCCCGCGGCACGAGGGTGCGGTACACGGCGAGCGCCCCGGCGTTGTCGCCGTGCATGCGGCGCACCCGCGCGAGATCGAGCATGGCGAGCGGCTGCTCGACCGCGCGCGGATCGAGCGCCAGCGCGCGCGCGAAGTGCTCGTACGCGTCTTTCGCCTCGCCGAGCCGGAGCTCGGCACGCGCCATCGCGACGAAGGGGGCGGCGCCCCCGGGGATCAGGCGCGACGCGTCCTCGGCGGCGCGCAGGGCGGCGCTCGGGTCCTCGACCATGCGGGCGTGGGCGCGCGCGACGAGCCCGCAGTAGCGCGCGAGAAACGGGCTCCGCGCCTGCTGCCAGATGGTCGCGCCGCCCGCCGCGCCCGCCGGCACGCACTCCCTAGGCCGCCCGGCCGCGGTCGCCGCCGCCGCGAGCTCGTCCGAGCCGAGCGCGGGCCGCGGCAGGAGCAGGGCCGTGGCGAGGCCGAGCGCTGCCGTAGATGCGAAGCCGGGTCGCCGCCGCATGCGGGGAGCCTAGCACGGCGCTCGGCACGGGCTCAGGGCCCGCCGCCCGGTTTGCCAGGCAGCACCTCGGGGCCAGGCCCGAACCACGGAGTCACCGAGCCACGGAGCCTGACGCGGAAACCCTGCCGGCTCCGGTGCAGCTCTCCGTGATTCCGTGTCTCCGTGGTTGTCTGTACCTCTCTAGGGTGGCGGCGGGCCGCCCGGTGGACCGAAGGGCGGCGGGCCCGGGGGCCCACCTCGGGGACCGAAGGGCGGCGGGCCCGGCGGCGGGCGGCCGGCCTGGATGCGGTCGAGCCGGGCCGCTTGCTCGGGCGTGAGGAGCGCGCGCACCTCGCGCTCGATCTGCTCGTTGATGGCCCGGACCTTCGGGAAGCTCTCGTCGAGCACGGCGTCGAGCTCGGGTCGGTGGCGCTCGAGGATCGCGCGCACCTCGTCGCGCTGCTCGGCCGAGAGGCCGAGCTCCTCGACCGGCAGCGGACCGGGTGGCGGCATGCCGGGCGGGTGCGGCGTGTGGCTCGGGGCCATCCAGCGGCACAGGCCGATGCCCGTGGCCGTGCCCGCGGCGAAGGTCGCCGCGAGCAGGACTGCCGTCAGGAGGCGCACGGTGCGGGGTGAGGTCGAATCAGTCGGTGCCATGGCTTGCTCCGAGGACGCGCAGGATCTCGGCGGTGTCGGGCCGCTCGCTCGTCGCGGCCCAGGCGGCGAGGACGAAGGCCGGGTCGTCGGCGGCGCTCGCGGTCGTGGGCGTCGCGCCCGAGGGCGCGCTCGTCGCGATGGCGACGCCGCCGAGCAGGCCGAGGCACGCCGCGGCCGCGAGCGCCGGCCGCAGCCAGGCGACGAGCTGGAAGCTCACGGTGAGCCGTCGCCGGCGCGCCGCGCGCCCGCGCTCCGCGACCGCCACGACGAGGCGCTCCCAGCGCGGTCCGTCGTGCGTCGGATCGAGCACGGAGAGATCGATCTTGTCGTCACTCATCTTCGCCTCCGGCGCTCGGCCCGTCGAGGGCGCGCCGGAGCGCGCGGCGGGCCACGAACAGGTGCTGGCGCGACATCACCTCGGAGATGTCGAGCCCGGCCGCGATCTCGGCGTGGGTCCAGCCCTCGAGGTCGTGGAGCAGCACGACCTCGCGCGGCACGGCGCCGAGACGGCCGAGCGCCGCGCAGAGCTCGCGGCGGAGCGCGCCGGCGTCGGGCGGGGCGCCGTCCGCCGGCGGGTCGCTCGGCGCCTCGGCGGCGGGCACGTCGCGGAGCTTGCGGCTCGCGAGCCCGTTGCGCGCGCGGTTGCGCACGATCTGCAGCAGCCAGCCGGCGAAGCGCGCGGGCTCGCGGCAGCTGTCGAGGTGCTCGAAGGCCTGCACGAGGGCGTCCTGCGCCACGTCCTCGGCGTCGGCCGGGCGCCCCACGAAGCCGAGCGCCACCGAGTAGGCGGCGCGCAGGTAGGCCCGCGCCAGGGCCTCGAACGCGGCCGCTTCGCCGCGTTGCGCCCGGACGACGAGGGTCGCGGTGGCGTCGGTGCAGAGCACGTGTGGGGCTCGGAGGGACGACAGCCGAGGGGGCCGCCGCGTTAGCGCCGGCGAGAACCTGCCCGCGCGAGGCGGGCCGTCCGCTCAGCCGTACGGGTCGCGGAGCGCGATGGTCTCGTCGCGGTTGGGTCCTACCGAGGCGCAGTAGATCGGCAGCTCGGTCTCGCGCGCCACGAAGTCGAGGTAGGCGCGCGCCGCGGCCGGCAGGGCCGAGAGCTCGCGGCAGGCGCTCGTCGCCGTGCGCCAGCCGGGCAGGCGGGCGTACACCGGCCTGGCCAGGGCGAGCTCGTCGACCGGCAGCTCGGCCGTGCGCCCGCTCGGGGTGTCGTAGGCGACGCACACCTCGACGTGCTCGAGGTCGTCGAGCACGTCGAGCTTCGTCACGCACAGGCCGTCGAGCCCGTTGACGCGGCGCGCGTAGCGCAGGCCCGGCAGATCGAGCCAGCCCGTGCGCCGCGGCCGGCCCGTGACCGAGCCGAACTCGACCCCGCGCTGGCGCAGGTGGTCGCCGGCCGCCCCGGCGAGCTCGGTCGGGAAGGGGCCGTCGCCGACGCGCGTCGTGTAGGCCTTGGTGACGCCGAGCACGCGCCGGATGCGCGTCGGACCGATGCCCGCGCCCGTGCACGCGCCGCCCGCCACGGCCGAGGACGAGGTCACGAAGGGGTAGGTGCCGTGGTCGAGGTCGAGGAGCGTGCCCTGCGCGCCCTCGCAGAGCACGAGCGCGTCCTTTCGCACGAAGGCGTCGAGGCGCACGGAGGTGTCGCATACGTAGGGCGCGAGCTCGGCCCACGCCTCGGCGAGCGCCGCCAGCACCGGCTCCGGGGCCGGGAGGCGCGCGCCGAGCGCCTCGACCACGGGCTGCCACGCGGCGAGCGCCGTCTCGAGCACGCGCCGCGCGCGGGCCGGGTCGCGCAGATCGCCGAGGCGCATGCCGCGGCGCGCGGCCTTGTCCTCGTAGCAGGGGCCCACGCCGCGCTTGGTCGTGCCGATCTTGGCGTCGCCGGCCTCGCGCAGGCCGTCGACGAGCACGTGGTGCGGCAGGATCAGGTGCGCGCGCTCGGAGACGAACAGGCGACCGGCGAGCGGGATGCCGCGCCTGGTGAGCGCACCGATCTCCTCCCGCAGGGTCGCGAGATCGAGCACCATGCCCTGGCCGAGCAGGCACTCGGTCTCGGTGCGCAGGACGCCGCTCGGCAGGAGGCGCAAGACGAGCTTGTCGCCGTGCACGACGAGCGTGTGACCGGCGTTGGGGCCGCCCGCGTAGCGCACCACCACGCCCGCGCGCTCCGCGTAGAGATCGACGATCTTGCCCTTTCCCTCGTCGCCCCACTGCGCCCCGATGACGATGATCGCCGGCATGTGCTCCTCGCGGTCGGTCGTGCGGCGCTCCGAGAGCGGCGCCGCAGCGAAGGTCTCAGACCTCCATGATGTCCTTCTCGCGGTCGGCGACGAGGCCGTCGACCTTCTTCACCCACTCGGCGATGAGATCCTCGACCTTCTTCGCGCCGCGGTCCGCGTCGTCCTGGCCGACCTCGCCCTCGGCGGCGAGCTCGTCGAGCAGCTGCAGGCTCTCGCGGCGCAGCTTGCGGATCGCGACCTTGGCGTCCTCGCCGCTCCTCTTCGTGAGCTTGACCATCTCGCGCCGCCGCTCCTCGGTGAGCGCCGGGATCGGGATGCGGATGAGGTCGCCGTCGACCTGCGGGTTGAGGCCGAGATCGCTGTCGCGGATGGCCCGATCGATCGCCTGGCCCTGGCCCTTCTCCCACGGCTTGATCATGAGCAGGCGCGGGTCGGGCGTGCTCACCGTCGCCATCTGCGCGATGGGCGTCGAGACGCCGTAGTAGTCGACGCGGATGCGGTCGAGGATGCTCGGGTTGGCCCGCCCCGTGCGCACCTTGCTGAGGTCGCGGCGCAGCGCGTCGAGCGCCTTGTCGCAGTTGTCCTTGAGCTCCTTCAAGACGTCGTCGATCATGGGGGCCTCCCGTGGGGCGCTGGTGTAGCCGAGTCGGCGTGGGCTTACGTTGTAAAGCCGCGCGCGACAAGTGCGAGATCTCGTGCGCGCGTGCCGCTACTTCCGGGTAGATTGGTCGGACGAACGCATGCGTGATCTCGATTTTCAGAGCTACGACGTCCTCGTCGTCGACGACGAGCCCGACAACCTCGACGCGTTCCGCTTCGCGTTCCGGAAGTCCTTCAAGCTCCACTACGCGGGGGGGGCGGACGAGGCGCTCGCGATGCTCCCGGGCATCGAGCCCGCCGTCGTGGTCGCCGACCAGCGCATGCCGGGCACGAGCGGCATCGAGCTCTTGCGCGAGATCAAGTCGCGCGACTCGGACACCTTCGGCATCCTGCTCACGGCCTACGCCGACCTCGACGTGCTCATCGACGCCCTGAACTCGGGCGCGGTCGATCGCTACGTGCAGAAGCCGTGGGACTCGAAGGAGTTCGCCGTCATCCTGCGGCAGGGGATCCGGTCGTTCGCGACGTACCGCGACAACCGCCGCCTGCGCGAGCAGCTCGCGCAGTACGCCGGCTACCTCGAGCGCCAGCAGCGCGACCCCATCGACTTCGGGCAGATCGTCGGCCGCGGCGCCGAGGCCGAGGCCCTGCTCGCGCGCGTGGCGGAGGTCGCCCCGACGCAGACCCCGGTGCTCGTCGAGGGCGAGGCGGGGACGGAGAAGGACGTCGTGGCGCGCGCCATCCACGTCGGGTCGCCGCGCGAGGAGCGCCCCTTCGTGAGCGTGACCTGCGCGGCCTTCCGCGGCGAGGCGCTCGAGCGCGAGCTCTTCGGCTGGAAGCGAGGCGCCTTCGAGGGGGCCTTTCACGACCGCGCCGGGCGCTTCGAGCTCGCCGACGGCGGGACTCTCGCGCTCTCCGAGCCCTCCGAGCTCTCGCCGTCCCTGCAGGCGCGCCTGTTGCGCGTGCTCGCCGCGGGCGAGGTGGAGCGCCTCGGCGACACGACCTCGCGGCCCGTCGACGTGCGGCTCGTGGTGACCGTCGCCCCGACCCTCGCCGAGGCCTTCGCCGGCGCGCCCGCACCGCTCTTGCCCGAGCTCGTCTCGCGCCTCTCGGTCTTTCCCCTCACGGTCCCGCCCCTCGCGGCGCGGCGCGGCGACATCCCGAAGCTCGCCGAGCACTTCCTCGCGAAGTACGCCGCGCGCAACGCCCGGGCCGCGACGGCGCTCGACGCCGCGGCGGTCGAGCGCCTGGTCGCCTACGACTGGCCCGGCAACGCGCGCGAGCTCGAGAACGTGGTCGAGCGCGCGGCCATCCTGGCGCGCGGCGGCGTCATCGGGCCCGAGCACCTGCTCTTCCAGAACCGCGAGCCCGCGCCGCGCCGCGAGCCGCGCGCCGCCGACGCGCCCGCGAGCGGCGCGCCCGGCGCGGCCGGGGCGTCCGAGGGGAGCCTCACGCTGACGGGGCGCCTCGACGCCATCGAGCGGCGCGAGCTACTCGCGGCCCTGAAGCAGCACGCCGGCAACAAGGCCGAGGTCGCCCGCGCGCTCGGCATCCACCGAACGACGCTCTACTACCGGCTGAAGAAGCTCGGCATCGAGGCGTGAGCCTCGCGCGGTTGCTCGCGGCGCGCCTGCCGCCCGATTTTTTCGCCCGCGACGTGCTCGCGCTCGGCCGCGCGCTCGTCGGGCAGGTGCTCGTGCACGCGAGCGCGGAGGGGCTCGTGGCGGCGCGCATCGTCGAGACCGAGGCCTACCGCGGCCCGGAGGATCGGGCCGCGCACAGCGCCGGCGGACGCCGCACGCGCCGGACCGAGGCCATGTTCGGACCGGCCGGGCGCGTGTACATGTTCCGGCTCTACGGCACGAGCTGGGCGTTCAACGTCGTCGCGGGCGCCGTCGGCGAGCCCCACGCCGTGCTCGTGCGCGCGGTCGAGCCGCTGGTCGGGCTCGAGCTCATGGCCGTGCGCCGCGGGCGCGAGCCCGGCGCGCGCGAGCTCACGAACGGTCCCGGCAAGCTCACGGCGGCGCTCGGCCTCGAGGGCCGCCACTACGGCGCGGATCTCCGCTCGGACGAGCTCTTCCTCGCCGCGGGCGCGCCGCCCCGGCGCGGCCGGCTCGGGCGCTCGGCGCGTGTGAACGTCGACTACGCGGGCGCGTGGGCCGCGCGCCCGTGGCGCTTCTACGAGCGGGGCAATCGCTACGTGTCGGTGCGGCCGCGGGAGTGAGCGCGGCGCCGTCGAGGCGGCTATACGTCGCCGGCGAGGCGGCTATACGTCGCCGGCGAGGCCGTCCACGAGACCCGGTGGGAGCCGGACGCCCGGAGCTGCGCTAGGCTGCGCCGTCTCCGACCGGAGCCGGCCAGGCTCCGGCACCACCCGCCACCGAAGGGTACCGATGCGAACCTCGTCCCTCGTCGCCTCCGTCGCGCTCGCGCTCGCCGCACTCGGCCTCGCCGCGCCCGCGCTCGCCGCGCCGCCCCCGATCCAGAAGCACACGCTGCCGAACGGCCTCGACGTCATCGTGGTCGAGGATCGCGCGCAGCCGCTCGTCACGGTCGAGCTCGCGGTGAAGAACGGCTCGATGGCCGAGCCGCCCGAGCTCAACGGCCTGTCGCACCTCTACGAGCACATGTTCTTCAAGGCGAACCAGGTGCTGCGCGACCAGGAGGCCTGGACCGCGCGGGCGCTCGCGCTCGGCATGGTGTGGAACGGCACCACCGGGACGGAGCGCGTGAACTACTACTTCTCGACCACGAGCGACCACTTCGCGGACACGATGGCGTTCATGCGCGACGCCGTCGTCGCGCCGCTCTTCGACCAGAAGGAGCTCGAGCGCGAGCGCGAGGTCGTCACGGGCGAGATGGACCGGAACGAGGGCAACCCCTTCTACTTCTTCGGCCAGGCGCTCGACCGGCGCGTGTGGTGGAAGTACCCGACGCGCAAGGACCCGCTCGGCTACAGGAAGACCGTGCTCGGCGCCACGCGCGCCCAGATGCAGCTCATCCAGGGCCGCTACTACGTGCCGAACAACTCGGCCCTGGTCGTGACGGGCGACGTCACCGCAGCCGCGGTGGTGGCGCTCGCGGGCGAGCTCTACCGGGACTGGAAGCGCGCCGACGACCCCTTCGTGAAGTACCCGATCCCGCCGCACCCGCCGCTGCCCGGGACCTCGGTCGTCGTGGTCGAGCAGCCCGTGGGCGCCGTCGCGGGCGAGCTCGTGTGGCACGGGCCCTCGACGGCGGGCCAGGACCTCTCGCTCACCTACGCGGCGGACGTCCTCGGCTACGCGCTCGCCGAGCCGTCGTCGCGCATGCAGCGGGCGCTCGTCGACTCGGGCGCGTGCCTGGGCGTCAGCTTCAGCTGGCTCACGCAGGTGCACGTCGGGCCGATCACGCTCTTCTTCCAGGCCATGCCCGACAAGGTCGACGGCTGCGTGCAGGCGATCCTCGCCGAGCTGCCGAAGATGCGGGCCCCGGACTACCTGTCGGACGACGAGATGAAGAACGCCGCGTTCCGGGCCGAGCTCGAGCAGGTCGCGTCGCGCGAGAAGCCGAGCGAGCTCGCGCACACGCTGTCGTTCTGGTGGGCCTCGGCGGGGCTCGACTACTACCTCGGCTACGTGGAGCACATGCGCCGGGTCACGCGCGCCGACGTCGTGCGCTTCCTCGACGAGTACGTGCTCGGCAAGCCCTTCGTGCTCGGCGCGCTCGTGTCGCCCGAGGCGGCGAAGGGCGGGCTCGACCAGGCCCACTTCGAGGCGCTCGTCGGCGCGAAGCCCTACGTCCCGCCGCCGGGCACGCCCGAGGCGCCGAGGCCCGGCAAGCCCGCGCCGAAGAAGGGCGGTGCGCCGTGAGCCGCCTCGTCCGACTCCGGCTCCGGCTCGCGGGCGCGCTCGTGCTCTGCCTCGCGGCGGCCTGCAGGACGACGACCCCCGAGGTCGTGCCGCAGCCCGTCCCGACTCCGACCCCGTCCGTGCCCGCGCCGGCCGACCCGCCGCCCGTGACCGAGGGGGACGTCACCGAGGCGAAGGTGAACGGCATGACGGTGCTCGTCAAGCGCATGCCGAACGCGGAGCTCGTGGCGGTGAAGCTCTTCGTGCGCGGGGGCGCGCGCGACTGGAGTGCCGCGGACGCGGGCG
>JADLAB010000325.1 GCA_020848455.1 Polyangiaceae bacterium | reverse complement strand
TGCTCGGGCTGACGGTTCCGATCATCGTTGTGCTGCTCGCGGTGCTCATCCAGGCGTTCCGCCAGGCCGTGCAGTACCCGCCCATCTCAGCGTGGGATGCGGCGCTCACCGACGTGCCGATCGGCCTGTACCTCGGCTGGGTGTGCGTGGCAACCGCCGCCAACGTGACGGCCGTGCTGACGGCGGCCGGCTTTGACGGGTGGGGGCTGCCGCCGGAACTCTGGTCGGGCGTCGTCATCGCCGTCGCTGCGGCGGCCGGCGTTGCGCTGGCACTCGTGTCCCACGGGCGCATCGCCCCGGCCCTCACGCTCGCGTGGGGCCTGAGCTGGCTCGCCGTTGGGCGGCTTACCGGCGAACCCGAATCGATCGCGACGGGTGTCGCCGCGATCACCGCTGCCGTGCTCGTGCTCGCGGCATCCGTCCTCCTGCGGCTGCGCCGCGGGCGGGACAGCACTGCGGAGCACGTGGCGACCTGAACGCGAGGTCCGGTGTGCTAGCGGGCTAGCGTGGACTCCATGCGATTCGGAACCTTCATCCCCCAGGGCTGGCGCCACGACCTCGTCGACATCGAGCCGACTGAACAATGGGCGACGATGGAGCGCCTCGCGCGCCGCGCCGACGCGGGCCCGTGGGAATCCCTGTGGGTGTACGACCACTTCCACACCGTGCCCACGCCGACCGAGGAGGCCACCCACGAGGCGTGGACGCTCATGTCGGCCTTCGGCGCCGTCACCGAACGCATCCGACTCGGCCAGATGTGCACGTGCATGGGATACCGCAACCCGGTCTACTTGGCGAAGGTCGCGGCGACCGTCGACCATGTCTCCCGCGGTCGAGTCGAGATGGGGATCGGCGCCGGGTGGTACGAGCACGAGTGGCGCGCCTACGGCTACGGCTTTCCCGACGTTCCCGACCGACTCCGGATGCTCGACGAGGGCGTGCAGATCATGCGGCAGGCATGGGCGGAGGGCACCGCGACGCTCGACGGACGCTACTACCAGGTCGACGGCGCCATCGTGCGACCCCTCCCGATCCAGGAGGGCGGCATCCCGCTGTGGGTCGCGGGCGGCGGCGAGAAGGTGACGCTGCGCATCGCCGCGCAGTACGCGCAGTACACCAACTTCGCGGGCTCGCCGGAGGAGTTCACGCGCAAGAGCGAGATCCTCCGCGGCCACTGCGAGCGCCTCGGCACGAGCTTCGACGCAATCACGCGATCGAGCAACTTCACCACGATCGTCGGGCGGGACGAGGCCGAGGTCGCCGACCGTCTGGCGGCCGTCGAGGCGCGACTCGCGCGGTTCGTCGGCGCCGAGCGTGCGGCGAGCTCAGTCGCCGATTTCCGGGGACCGAGCGGGCTCGCGGGCACACCGGAGCGACTCGTCGAGAAGTTGCAGGAACGGGCGCGGCTGGGGCTCGGGTACGCCATCCACTACTTCCCGGAGGCGGCCTACGACCTCAGCGGCATCGAGCTGTTCGAGCGCGAGGTCATCCCCGCGCTCGCGTAGGACCCGCGGGCGACGGGGTGCGCTGAGGTTTGAGCGGCACGCGGTGGGTAGGGCATCCGCGTGGCGCGCAAACCTCCGCGCGGCGAACGGCGCTGAGCGTGCGTGAAGTGGATGGCCGAGCCCGGCGTGGGCAACTAGCGGGAGACGGCGCGCTTCGGCTTCTCGGGGGCCTTCTCCGGGATAGGGGCGGTGCCCGACTCGCGCTGCTCCCGGTAGTAGAGCATCGCCTCGTCCTGCCGTTCCTTCTCGGCTCCGAGCGCAATCGGCGCGCCGATGAGTTCGGGCGAGAGCTCGAAGGCGGCCACGAGCGGCAGCGCGTGCTCGCGCAGGCGCGGCAGCAGCCGGTCGTCGATGTAGCTCGTGATCGCCTGCGCACGCTGCGTCGAGATGCGGCCGTGGATGAGGTACCACGCGGCATGCTTCTCGATGAGCCCCAGCCCGAACAAGTCGCGCAGCCACGTGAGCACCTGGCGGGTGCCGTCGTGCTCCACCCGTTCGAGAGCCTCCGTGAACGCCTCCCACTGCAGGAGTTCGCCGTGCGCGCGGGCCGCCTCGATGAGGGCGTTCTGGTTGCTGTTGAACAGCTGCGCCGCCTCCATCTTGGGCAGCTTGCCCGCATCCTTGAGGCGCCCCGCGATCTCGGCGACCATCGTCTGCACGCGGTCGGTGAGCAGCTGACGCTGCGAGTCGGTGTCGCGCACGTAGCCGACCGACCGCGCCGTGGAGCCGAAGTCCACGAGGGTCTGCGCGAGCTTGCGCAGTCCCGTGCGGTTCACCGCCGCATCCCCGACCTGCTCGGCGACGTACTGCGCGAGCGCACCCGCGTCCGCGCCCGCGAACTTCTTCGAGTAGTCGGTGAGCAGGCGCTTGGCGACGAGCTGCAGCAGCACGTTGTTGTCGCCCTCGAAGGTCGCGTAGATGTCGAGGTCGGCCCGCAGACCCACGAGACGGTTCTCGAACAGGAAGCCCGCGCCGCCGCACGCCTCCCGCGCCTCCTGGATGATATCGAGCGCGTGCCACGTCGACAGCGGCTTGAGCGCGGCGGCGAGGGTCTCGAGGTCCTGACG
>JADLAB010000324.1 GCA_020848455.1 Polyangiaceae bacterium | reverse complement strand
CGTTCCCGGCCCGGGCGATCGCGCACGTGCTCGCAGGCGAGCCGCTCACGGGCATCGACCTCGTGGTCTGCGACGTCTCGGACGGCGACACCGCGCGTGCGCGCGCCGCGCTCACGGCCGCCGGCTACGCGGGCGAGGTCCTGCTCGTCGAGCACCACCTCGCGCACGCGGCGAGTGCGCACTTCGTCGCGCCCGACGACGGGGCGGCGATCCTGGTCGTCGACGCGGGCGGCACGCGCGTCGCGGAGTGGCCGCCGGACCGGCCGCCACCGGCATCCTTCCCGGGCGGGGCCGCCGATCAGGAGCTCCAGTCCTTCTACCTCGCGCGCGGCCGGCGCCTCGAGCGCCTGCACGGGACGTGGAGCCGGCCGGGCCTGCGTCTCGGCATCGGCTGGCTCTATGCGCTCGTCACCCTGCACCTCGGCTTCGGCCCGCTCGACGCAGGCAAGACCATGGGCCTCGCAGCGCACGCGCCGCCCCGCCCCGCGGACGACGTCTGGCCCTGGCTCGCCCCGGGGGGCGACCTCCTGTTCCGGTCGGAGGTGGACGTGGCGCGGCCCGCGACGGCCGCGCGCTGGCTGGCCGAGCTCACCGGCGTTCCGGCGCGCCGCGGCGGCGAGCCGCTCGACGAGCGCCACGCCGCGGTCGCGGCGAAGCTCCAGCGCACGACCGAGGCCTTCATGCTCGCGCTCGCGCGACAGCTCCACGCGGCGACGGACGCCGAGACGCTGTGCCTCGCCGGCGGCGTGGCGCTCAACGTGCTCGCGAACCGCCGCCTCGCCGACGAGTCACCCTTCCGCCGCGTGGCGGTGCAGCCGGCCGCGACCGACACCGGCATCGCGCTCGGCTGCGCCATCGCCGGCGCCATCGCGCGCGGCGTGCCGATCCCCCTCTGCCCCGAGGTGAGCTGCCTCGCGCGACCGCCTTCGGCCGCCGAACACGACGCCGCCGCGGCGCGGGCCGAGGCCGAGGGCTTCCTCGTCGGGCGCCCCGCCGATCTGCTCGGCGAGGTCGTGGCGCGGCTCGCCGCCGGGCAGCTCGTGGGCTGGGTCGAGGGCGCGAGCGAGCTCGGGCCCCGCGCCCTCGGACACCGCAGCCTGCTCGCAGACGCGCGCGACCCGGCCGCCAAGGAGCGCGTCAACGCCCGCGTCAAGCACCGCGAGGCCTTCCGGCCCTTTGCCCCGGTCGTGCTCGAGGAGCGCGCGACAGAGCTCTTCGAGCTCGCGCTGCCGAGCGCCAACATGCTGTTCGCGGCGCGCGTCCACGAGGCGGCGCGGGCGCGCGTGCCCGCCGTGACGCACGCCGACGGCACGGCGCGCGTCCAGACCGTGTCGCGGACCTTCCCCGGGCGGCTGCGCGCCCTGCTCGAGCGCTTCGCGGCCAAGACCGGCGTGCCGGCGCTGCTCAACACCTCGCTCAACGGCCCTGCCGAGCCCATCGCCGAGTCCCCGGACGACGCCCTCGCGCTCTTCCTCGGTTCGCAGATGGACGCGCTGGTGCTCGGAGACTGGCTCGTCGCCCGCGAGCCACCCCCTTCGCCGGCCGCCGCGCCGTGAGCTACGCTTCCCCCGGGATGCGTCGCCTGGCCGGCAATCGCGTGCAGCTCGTCCAGGTCTGCAACGTGTTCGGCGACGGGATCTACCTGCCGCTCGCCGCGGGCATGCTGCGCGCCCACGCGGCGGCGCAGCCGGACCTCGCCGCGCACTTCGCGTTCCCCCCGATCGTGTGCGAGCGCTTCGAGCTCGCCGACACGGCGCGGCACGTGGTCGATCCGGCGGTCGTCGGCCTGTCGACCTACGTGTGGAGCTGGGAGTACTCGCTCGCGCTCGCGCGGCGGCTGCGCGCGCTCTACCCCGCGGTGGTCATCGTGCTCGGCGGGCCGCAGGTGCCGGACGACGCGCGCGCCCTCGTCGCGAGCGGCGCCTGCGACGTGGCCGTGCACGGCGAGGGTGAGCAGACCTTCGTCGAGCTCCTGCGCGCGCTGCGCGATGGCGCACCCCTCGACCGCGTGCCGGGCGTGACGGCGAAGGACGAAGCAGGGACGCCGCTCCGCGCCCCCGTCCGCCCGCGGCTCGACGACCTCGACGCGCTCGCCTCGCCCTTCCTCCGTGGCGACTTCGACGCGGTGCTCGCCGGCCGCTACCGCGCCATCGGCCTCTGGGAGACCAACCGCGGCTGCCCGTTCTCGTGCACCTTCTGCTACTGGGGCTCGGCCGTCGGCGAGAAGGTGCGCGTCTTCGGCTGGGAGCGGCTCATGGCCGAGCTCGCCTGGTTCGAGGCGCACCGCTTCGACTACGTGCTCTGCGCCGACGCGAACTTCGGCATCAAGCGCCGCGACCTCGACCTCGCCCGCGAGGTGGCGCAGGCGAAGCGGCGCTCGGGCTTCCCGCGCAAATTCCGCATCTTCTCCACCAAGAACACCTCCGAGCGGGTCATGGACGTCGTCGACGTCCTCACGGCCGAGGGCCTCGACCAGGGACTCAGCCTGACCATGCAGTCGCTCTCCGAGACCGCGCTCACGGCGATCGGCCGGCGGAACATCAAGCTCGCGACCTACGTGGACCTCGCCGAGAAGGCGCGCGCCCGCGGCATGTCGAGCTACAGCGATCTCATCGTGGGCCTGCCCGGGGAGACCTACGACTCCTTCCTCGACGGCCTCGACACGCTGATGAACGTGGGCCAGCACGACAACGTGCACGTATACGTGTGCACGCTGCTCGTCGGCTCGGAGATGAGCGAGCCCGCCTACCGCGAGCGCCACGGCATCGTGACCGCGCGCTCGCCCATCATCGAGCGCCACATGCGCGCCGACGCGCTGCCGGCCGGGGGGATCCAGGAGTACGAGGACGTCGTCGTGGCGACGGCCACCATGCCGGTCGAGCAATGGGTCGAGACCAACGTCGCGACGGTGCTCGTGAACCTCCTGCACTACCAGAAGGTCGCGCCGGCGCTCGCGCTCTACCTCCACGAGGCGCACGGCGTGCGCTACCGCCGCTGGTACGAGTGGGTGAAGGCCCACGCCGACGCCGGCACCCGCGCGCCGCTGCTCGGCGCTGCAGCGCGCTACGCCCGCGCCTTCTACCGCTCGATCGCCGCGGGTCGCACCGAGCGGCTCGTGCTCCCGGAGTTCGGCGACGTGGTCTGGCCCGTCGAGGAGGCGGTGTTCCTGCGCCTGTGCCGCGACTTCGAGGCCCTCGCCGCCGAGCTGCGCGCGCTGGCGCTCGCGCTCGCGGACGAGGACGGGCTGCCGCTCGACCGCCCCCTGCTCGAGGAGCTCTCGACGTTCGAGCTCGCGCGGCTGCCGAGCCCGGGGGGCCCGCGCCACGCGACGCTCGAGCTCGAGCACGACTGGCTCGCCTGGCTCGAGGCCGCGCAGGCGGGGCGACCCGCGCGCCTCGAGCGCCGCCGGGTGCGGTTCTCGGTCGTCGACCAGCACGGCGACACGCGCACCCTGCCCGACTACGCGCGCCAGGTCGCGTGGTACGCGCGCTCGGCGGCCGACATCCCCTACCGGCTGCGCCGCGTCGAGACGGCGCCACGCCTCGAGGCGGCGCCGTGAAGATCTCGTTCTTCTTCCCGGCGTACCGCGACGAGGCAACGGTCGAGCCGCTCGCTCTGCTGCTCGACGAGGTGCTCGGCGCCCACGCCGAGGAGCACGAGATCATCGTCGTCGACGACGGCAGCCCGGACCGCTCGGGCGCCATCGCCGACCGCCTGGCACGCGAGAACCCGCGCATCCGCGCGCTCCACCACCCGCGCAACCGGGGCTACGGCCAGGCGGTGCTGAGCGGCGTGCGGGCGGCGCGCCTGCCGTGGATCGCCTTCACCGACGGCGACATGCAGTACGACGTGCGCGAGCTGCCGCGCTTGCTCGCCAAGGCGCGCGAAGGCTACGAGGTGGTCGCCGGGCGCAAGGAGCGGCGGGCCGAGGGACTGCGCCGCTCGCTCACGAGCTACGCCTACAACGCCGCCATCCGCGCCTGCTTCGGGCTCGGCCTGCACGACGCCGACTGCGCCTTCAAGCTCATGCACCGCAGCGTGTTCGAGGGCTTCGAGCCGAGCACGCACTACCACGAGGCGTTCGTGCTGGTGGAGGCCTTCTACAAGGCCAAGCGACGCGGCGCCCGCATCGCCGAGGTGCCGGTGTCGCACCACCCGCGCCGCGCGGGCGCGAGCCAGAGCTTCACCTGGCGCACGGCGCGACGCCTCGCGTGGAACGCGGCCCGCGGCGCCGTGGTGGGCCGCGTGCTCGGGCGGTGGCAGTGACCCGAGGAGCGCTCGCGCAGGCCGTCGTCCTCTGCGGCGGGCTCGGCACGCGCTTGCGCGACGCACTCGGCGACGTCCCGAAGGCGCTCGTGCCGATCGCCGGCCGACCGCTGCTCCAGCACCTGCTCCTTTCGCTCGGGCGCGCCGGCACGCGCGAGGTGCTGCTCCTCGCCGGGCACCGCGGCGAGCGCGTGGCCGCCGCCGCGCGCGAGCTCGCCCCCGAGGGCCTCCGGGTCGAGACCCTGGTCGAGACGGCGCCGCTCGGCACCGCAGGCGCGCTCCACGCCGTGGCGGGACGACTGGCCCCACGCTTCCTCGTGCTGTTCGGCGACGTCTACGCCGAGCTCGACTGGCGGCGCTTCGCGGCGCACGCCGGCGCGCGCGGCGGCCTCGGGACTCTGCTCCTGCACCGCACCGATCATCCCGAGGACTGCGACACGGTCGCGCTCGACGACGCGCACCGGGTCGTCGGCTGGTCGCGCCGCGGCGCGCTCCCCGCGGGCGCAGGCGGCGCCGCGCTCGGCAACGCGGCGCTCGCGGCCCTGCACCGCGATGTCCTCGACTACGTGCCGCGCGAGCGCCCCTCCGACCTCTACGGGCAGGTGCTGCCTGCCCTCGTCGACGGGGGCGCCGCCCTCCACGGCTACACGAGCTCCGAGTACGTGCGCGACGTGGGCACGCCCGCGCGGCTCGCCGAGGTGGACGCGGACGTCCGGTCCGGCCGCGCGCGGCTCCGCGCCGAGCTGGCGCTGCTCGACCGCGACGGCGTGCTCGCGGTCGAGCGGGACGGGCGGCCGGTGCTCCGACCCACCGAGCTCCGCCTCTTGCCGCGCGCCGCGCGGGCCGTGCGCACCCTGAACGCAGCCGGCATCCGCACGGCGCTCGTGACGAACCAGGCCGCCGTGGCGCGCGGCCTCATGAGCCACGCGGATCTCGAGGCGGTGCACGCGCGGCTCGCGGCGCTCCTCGCGGCCGAGGGCGCGCGCCTCGACCTCGTGCTCTTCTGTCCCCACCACCCCGAGACCCACCACGCCGAGGGCGTCCCCGCGCTGCGCGGACCCTGCGCGTGCCGCAAACCGCGCACCGGGATGGTCGAGCGCGCCCTCGCCGAGCTCGGCGCGCGCCCGTGGCGCGCCGTGGTGGTCGGCGACGCGACGGTCGATCTGGCGCTCGCGCGCCGCGCGGGCCTCGCGAGCATCGCCGTCGCGACCGGCAAGGGGGCGGCGGACCGCGCCTTCCGCGCGCGGCCCGTGTGGCGCTCGGCCGATGTCGACGCGGCGGCGCGCTGGCTCGCCGGGCAGGACGAGGCCGCCGACGCCGACCCGTGAAGAGCGCCGTCGACACGCGCGCCCACCCTGCTTCGCGGGCTGCCGCCCCCCTCGCCTGCCCTCGCCACCGAGCCGCCCTCCCTGGCACGCGTCACCACCGGCTCGCGTCACGGCGCGAGCTTCAGCATGAAGACGTCGTTCACCCCGGTGCTGTTGACGAAGCCGTTGCCGAAGTCGACGGTGCCGGCGAAGTACCCGCCGATGATGGCGTTGTCCGCGCCGTCCAGGGCCACGGCGAGGACGGACTGCCCCGCCCCGTCGCCCCAGCGGTGGCCCCAGAGGGTGGCGCTGTTGGATGGGTTGCGCACGGCGTAGGCGTCGGCCAGGCCCGCCGAGGTGAGCGTCACGCCGTTGCCGAAGTTCACCGTGCCGAGCAGGTCACCGGCGAGAACGAGCTCGTTCGCCGAGTTGTACGCGACCACGGTACGCCCCTGATCGGCCGCATCGCCGTAGCGCGCCCCGGCGACGGCCGTGCCGGCGGCGTCGAAGCTCGCGACGAAGGCGTCCGCTCCACCCGCGCTCGCGAGCGGCTGGGCGAAGGGCTGAGTGACGAAGGTGATCGTGTCCCGGTAGAGGCCCGCGACCGCGATGCGGCCCGCGCTCGACACCGCGAGGCCCGTCACCGACACCGGCGACCCGTTCCCGACGGTGCGCGACCACTGGTGCACGCCGGCCGCGTCGTACTTCGCGACGTAGAGGTTGTCGCCGCTGCCCGGATCGAGAGGCGAGCCCCCGAGGTTGAGCACGCCGCCGTGCGCACCGGCGACGACGACGGCGCCGCTCGCGTCGAGCGTGGGGGCGACCACGGCGTCGTCCCCGCTGCTCCCGATCGATCTGGACCACAGCACCGAGCCGGCGGAGCTCACCTTCGCGAGGAAGGCGTCGGCGAGGCCCTGGTTCGTCAACAGGGTGCCGATGGTGGCGCTCGAGCGGAGGATGCCCGTGAGGTAGACGTTGTTGTTGGCGTCCGTGACCACGCCCACGCCGAGCTCCTGGCCACTCGCCTGGTTCCCGCCGTAGGCCCTGCCCCAGAGCGGGGTGCCGTTCGCGGCGAGCTTGGCGAGGAACACGTCGCTCGCGCCCTGCGCGACGAGGCTCGCTCCTGCGATGCTCGCCGTGCCGGCGAAGGTCCCCGTGACGAGCACGTTGCCCGCGGGGTCGAGCGCGAGACCGCGTCCGACGTCCGTGCCGGTCCCACCGTAGGCGCGCTGCCACAGGCAGGTGCCGGCGGCATCGTACTTCACCACGAACACGTCGTCGGCACCGGCGCTCACGAGCGCACCACAGCCGAAGTCCACCGAGCCCGTGAAGTCGCCCGTCGCGTAGACGTTGCCGGCGGCGTCGGCGGCGAGGCCGTACAGGATGTCCGAGCCGGTGGAGCCGAGCGTCTTCACCCAGTCGGTCGCGCCGGTGGCACAGGCTCCGCCGACGTCGCAGCTGCCGGGCGCGCACTCGCCCTCGGGATCGGTGCCGGCCGCATGCAGCGTGCAGGTCCCCTCTTTGCCGGGGAGCGCGCACGACGAGCAGGTGCCGCTGCAGTCGGTGGCGCAGCACACGCCGTCGGCGCAGGAGCCGCTCAGGCACTCGGCCGCGGCGCCGCAGGCGCTACCGTCCGTCTTGCGGCACTGCGAGGCCCCGTCGCAGGTGGCCCCCGGACCGCACTCGCCCTCAGGATCGGTGAGGACCGCGAAGGGCGTGCACGTGCCCACGCTGCCGCCCGTGTCGCACGCCTCGCAGGCGGCCGAGCAGGCCGTGTCGCAGCACACGGAGTCCGCGCAGCTGCCGCTCGAGCACTCCTCGCCGGCGGCGCAGGCCGTGCCGTCGAGCTTGAGGCAGGCGCCCTGACCGTCGCACTCCTCGCCGCCGCCCTCGTCGCACGGCTCGTGAACCGCTTCGAGGACGATGCCGCACGCCCCCGCCTCGCAGCTCCGGTGCTGGCACTGGCCATCGACCCCGGGGCACTCGGCGGGCGAGACACACTCGACGACGCCGCCTGCGCCGCCGCCCCCGGAGACGGTCGTCGTGGTGGAGGTGGTCGTGCCACCCGCGCCACCGCTCGTCGTGGTCGTGGTCGTGGTCGTGGTGGTGGAGCTGGTCGAGCCGCCCGTGCCCTCGGGCGGGGTGAACCCCTTGCCGCACGCGCCGAGCGCTGCGGCGACGAGCGAGCCGGTCAGGGGAACGAGAATGCGGCCGGAGAGCCAACGTGCAGTCATGGGAGTTACCTCGGATGAGATGGGAGCCGTACCAACGAGCGCCCCATGCGCTCCCACGAGAGTCGGCAGCGCGACGCACCGAGTTGCGCGAAAAGAAATGAATCCTCGCGCGGGTGCTGCCGCGCCGACTCCGGCGAGGCCGGCTCCGAGGCTCGGGCCGCATCACGGCCGCACGCCCGGCTCTCGCTCGGGACCCGACTCGCTCTCGCGCGCCAGCTTTCGGGACTCTACCCGCCGCGCCTCAGCCGCCCGGGAGACTCGGCGCCGTCGGCGCCGACGGGGCGGAAGGCTGGGACGGCGTCGACGGCGTCGACGGGGCGTTCGGCGTCGACGGGGTCGACGGGGTCTCGGGCGCCGCGGTGGGCGCACTCAACGAGCCCGTTCCCTGGGTCTTCTTCTCGGCGCCCACCGTGACCATCGTGGGTGCGCTGTAGCAGGCCGCCGCGATGCCGAGCTTGCAGGCGCGCGCGTAGTAGTCCGACGAGAGCTTCTTGTTCACGTCGACGCCGATGTCCTGGCCGGCGCCGTTGTAGAGGTAGCCGAGGGCGCGGCACGAGACGCCCATGTTGGCGTCGCAGGCCTTGGCGTAGAGCTCGAGCGCCTTCTTGACGTTGCGCGGGACGCCCTGGCCCATCTCGTAGAACCAGCCGAGGCGGTAGCAGGCGCGCGCCTCGTTGCTGCCGCAGCGAGTGTCGCAGTCCTTGAGGTTGCCGCCGTCGCAGGTGGGATTGTCGTGGAGCCCCACGGTGCTCGTACTGCCGCAAGCGGCTAGAGCCCCGCCGGCCAGAGTCGCCAAGAGCACCGTGTATCCGAGCCTGCGCGTACGCATGCCGCAAGGGTAGCCGAGCCCCGGGGCCTGGCCAAGCGAGTGCCGAGCCCCGAGGTCGCGGGCGCCCGGAGGCTGTCGCATTTCGGCCCGAGCCCGGCTAGAAAAGGGCGTCGCGCACCGGCACGAGTGGCGGAACTGGCAGACGCACCAGATTTAGGATCTGGCGCCGCAAGGCTTGGGGGTTCGAGTCCCCCCTCGTGCACGAGCTCGGAATCTTAGGAACTTTTCGCCGCATGATCGCGCGCCTCGCTCGCAGTGCGGCGCCCCCGGCCCGGCCGCGAGGTCGACGACGCCTCCCGGCGACAGGGTTCCTGACGATCAAAGGCCCTGCGCCACCCACGCCCACCCGGACTCTTCGGAGTGAAACCAGAGACTCCCCTCCTGGCCCCGCGCGTAGATCCCGCCGGGAACGGTGACCGGGGAGAAGGTCAGCGATGCAGTGCCCTGCGCCGGGGGCAGCCCGTCGGGCCGACCGATGACCTGGTACGCCCATCCCGGCGAGTCGTGTGCGGCGACCAGGCGGCCGAGGTCGCCCGACGGTAGCCGCTCTACCACGACGAGGTCGCCTGACTCGGGATCGAGCGCCGCAGCGGGGCTGCCGGCGAACAGGGTACCTGGAACGCCGGCCATCTGTGCCATGGAGCTCGAGGTCCACACGCCCTCGGCGAGCGGCTTCACGGCCTCGAGCAAGGTGTCGTCGTCTGCGCGCGCGTACATGTGCAGAGCCCCGTCCTCGGCGAGCACCCCGGACGGAAATCCGCGAAATGTCTCGGTGGTCACGCGCTCGGATAGCCACGTGGCCCCATGCCGGTACAGGTGCTGCACGCCGCCGTCCATCCTCCTGACGAGCACGTCGAGGCCCGCCGGTGAGGACAGCAGGACCGGCGTGCCCACGACCGGCGTCGCGGGGTCGGCCGACGTCTGGACGACCGGGCTGCCTTCGGCGCTGGACCAGTGCGAGAGCCGCGAGTCGACCCCCACCGCGACGACGTGAAGCTCCGTTCCTCCGAGCGTCGCAGCAGCCGGGTTCGACGCGATCGCCGCCGCCCAGACCTCCGACGTCCAGGGCGTGCCTTCCCGCGCGACCACCAATGCGCTCGACGGGTCGCGAACGACGACCACGGTCGCTTCGTTCCACTCCACGACAGCCGGCGTCCCGACTGCGTCGAAGCCCGTGTAGACCCAATCGGGCCGAGCAGCCCACAAGTGCCGGTACCGACCAGCCGCGTAGACCGTGCCGCTCGTCGAGCCGGCCACGGGCTGCCGGTCCCCGTCCGAGTCGCCGAGTATCAACTGCGCGAGCGTGGTCGGCGAGATGACGTGCGAGTTCGCTGCGGTCTCGTCGATCTCGAAGCTGTACCAGCCATGATCCGCCGGTCCAGCGCTCCCGAGGAACTGCTGCACCTTCCGCTCGTAGGCCCGGACGGCCTGGTTCCAGGTCAGTCCTGGAATGCTCGCCACGCCGCCATACTGCTTCTCCCCGAAGCAGCAACTGTCGCGGCGAATCTGAACCTGGACCTGACGCCGTCCTGCGCCGGCTGCGCCCAGCGCGTACAGGTCGAGGTAGCCGGCCACGTGCTTGTAGAGGGGAAAGTGCATCTGCTCGGCGTCACCGGAATAGCCGTCGAGACAGGCAATGCTGGCACCCTGGCAATGGCGCAAGTACATAGGCTTGCCGCCGGAACAGGGGAAGCTCCGACTGATCGTCGGGTCGAGCGCGGCGTACAGGGTCGTGGTCCAGCCACCGCCGGACAGGCCGGCCATGGAGAAATCGTGGTACGGCGCGAATTCCCCGAGCGCAGCCTGGGTCTTCAAGTAGTTGAGAGAGACCACGAGGTGCTCGACGAAGTACTTGAGCACGCTGCCTTCCTGAGGTGTCACCTCGGCAATCAGACGATTGTGCGGCGACGACTGATGTTGCGGGATCCCGGGACAGGCAAATGAGCTGTAGCAGGGCATCTGCCCGGCCAGCACACCGTAGCCCCGCGCGACGAGAGCGGCGATGGTCTCGGGAAACCCATAGCCGTCGAGTGTGTACGCGTGGCCTCCGTGAACGATGAACAGCCGCCCATTGGATGATACGGGGACGAAGTGGAAGGCCTCGTTCGTGATGCCTTGATCCATCTCGATGACGAGACGGTCCACGCGGTCGAGATTCGCGACGGGGACCGTGGCGATCGGATTGACCACGCCCCGCTCGACGGCGGTGGGGAGCCACGTCGGAAGGCCGGTCGGCCCCCACAGAAAGTCGATGAGCGCGTCTCGCCGGGCCGGCACATCGTCCGGGCTGGCCATCGTGACCTCGCTGTCGTCGACCAGGAGCGCAGGCACCGAGAATCCCCCGCCTGCCCCGGCCGCCCCGCCCTGGCTGGACTCGCCGCCGACTGCACCATCACCGCCAGCGCCGCGGGAGACCCGGCCAGCACTGGTCGTTTGGGCGTTGCCGCAGGCCGCCACGGCCAGGACCGCAACGAACAACATCGTAACGCTTGCGCGCCGCATCGCCCCCGCCCCTCCTACAGAGCCTCGCACCGCGAGCATCGCCCGCGCCCCCGGCACGCGCAGAATGCCCCGCTGGGACGAACCTACACGCCTCCTCCGCGCGTGTCGACGGCTCGAGCCTCACGTAGCGTTACGTTGGGCACCAACGTCCGTAGAGCACCAATTCCGGACCGGCGCCCCTGCGTGAACCCTTCGCCGCCTCGGACCGACCCAGACACTGTAGCCTGAAGCAGGTAGCCCGAAGCCACGAGTGTTTCGCCCGAAAGGCCGAAACACGCGTCCGTTCCAGCGCCGGGCTGCGCCCGACCCGCGTCGGACGAAGCGGCGCCCCCGCGCAGGCGCGTACGTGCGTGCACTCCGCGTGGGATCCGCGCTCCGGCTTCTGGTCCTGAAGCCCGAAGCCCGTAGCCTGACGCCACCGGAATGCTGGAGCCGAGCTTCCTTCTAGCCGCCCATCGCGCCCGGGCGCGACCCGCGTCCCATGAAACTCCGCGTGGTTGCGCCCTTGTTTCTAATCAGACCGGCACGTCGCGCACGCGGAAGCTCTGCAGGATGCGCATGTAGTTGGCGCGCTCGAAGGCAGCCGGGTCGGGGCAGCGCGCGAGGCTCATCGAGCCGCGCATCTGCGTGACCGACTCGTAGTCCTTCTCGACCATCCAGCGCTCGAAGTCCTCGCGCAGGGCGCGCAGGCGCCCCGGGCCGTGGCGCAGGAGCGCCGAGACGACCTGCACCGCGGAGGCACCGGCCATCACGGCCTTCACGGCGTCGTGCGTCGTGTGCACGCCGCCCGAGACCGCGAGCCCGGCCGGCGCGTGGCCGTAGAGGATCGCGAGCCAGCGCAGGCGCAGGAGCAGCTCCGAGGAGTCGGAGAGGTGGAGCGTGGGCACGGCCTCGAGCGCGTCGATGTCGATGTCGGGCTGGTAGAAGCGGTTGAAGAGCACGAAGCCGTCGGCCCCGGCCGACCCGAGCGCGCGCACCATGTTCGGCAGGGACGAGAAGAAGGGCGACAGCTTGACCGAGATCGGCACCTTCACGCTCGCGCGCACCGTGCGGACCACCTCGCACAGGCGCTTCTCGACGACCTCGGCCGACTCCTCGACGTCCGTCGACAGGTGGTGGAGGTTGAGCTCGAGCGCGCGCGCGCCGGCCTGCTCCATCATGCGCGCGTAGCGCAGCCAGCCGCTCGGGGTCGTGCCGTTGAGCGAGGCGATGACCGGGACCTTCACCGCCTCGGTGATCTTGCGCAGCTGCTCGAGGTACTGATCGCCGCCGAGCGCGAACTCGTCGGGCCGCGGGAAGAACGACAGCGCCTCGGCGTGCACGTCGGTCACTTCCTCGGTCGCCCGCGCGCCGGCCTGCGCCTCGAGGTCGATCTGCTCCTCGAAGAGCGAGCGCATCACGAGCGCGGCAGCGCCCGCGTCCTCGAGGCGGCGCACCACGTCGAGGCTGTCGAGCAGCGGCGAGGCGCCCGGCATGAAGGGGTTCGAGAGCTCGAAGCCCAGGTACTTCGTCTTGAGGTCCATGTTCTCTCCTCAGCCCTCGCCGCCCTTGGTGGGCGGGTTGCCCGGTGCTGCCTTGGCTGCGGCCGCCGCGGCCGCGTGCGCCACGGACGGCTCGGCCAGGCGCTCGAGCAAGGCGAAACGCTCGCGCGCGTTCTTGACCGACTGCCCGAGCAGGTTCTTGAAGCGCTCCGGATCTTGCTGCTCGACCATGCGGAAGCGCATCTCGTTGCGCATGTAGGCGCCGAGATCGCCCTTGGGCTTCTGCGAGTCGAGCCGCAGAGCCGTGCCGTCCTCGGCCACGCGCCGTGGGTCGAAGCGGTAGAGCGGCCAGTAGCCCGTGTCGACCGCGAGCTTCTGCTGGTCGAGCCCGAGCGCCAGGTCGTAGCCATGCGCGATGCAGGGGCTGTAGGCGATGATGATCGACGGGCCCGGGTAGGCATCGGCCTCGGCGAAGGCGCGGATGGTCTGCAGATCCTTGGCGCCGAAGGCCACGCTCGCCACGTAGGCCGTGCCGTACATCATGGCGATGAGCCCGAGGTCCTTCTTGGCGGTGCCCTTGCCGGCCGCAGCGAACTTCGCCGCGGCGCCCATGGGCGTCGCCTTGGACTGCTGGCCGCCGGTGTTCGAGTACACCTCGGTGTCGAGCACCAGGATGTTCACGTTCTCGCCGCTGGCGAGCACGTGGTCGAGGCCGCCGTAGCCGATGTCGTAGGCCCAGCCGTCGCCGCCCACGATCCACACGCTCTTCTTCACGAGCTGGTCCGCGAGCAGCACGAGCTCCTTGGCCTCGGGCCGCCCGACGTCGGCGAGCTTCTGCCGCAGGAGCACGACGCGCGCGCGCTGGGCGGCGATGCCCGCCTCGTCGGACTGGTCGGCCCCGAGCAGCCCCTCGACGAGCGAGTCGCCGACGACGCTCGCGAGCGAGCGGAGGCGCGCCTGGGCGAGCGCCTCGTGGCGCTCGACCGCGAGCCGGAACCCGAGCCCGAACTCGGCGTTGTTCTCGAACAGCGAGTTGCACCAGGCCGGGCCGCGCCCGTCGCGGTCGACGGTGTACGGGGTCGTCGGCAGGTTGCCGCCGTAGATGGAGGAGCAGCCGGTGGCGTTCGCGACGAGCGCGCGATCGCCGAAGAGCTGCGTCAGGAGCTTCACGTACGGGGTCTCGCCGCAGCCGGTGCAGGCGCCCGAGTACTCGAAGAGCGGCTGCAGGAGCTGCACGCTCTTCACGTCGAGCTTGACCTTGGTGCGGTCGACCTCGGGCAGCTCGAGGAAGAAGGCGTAGTTGCCGCGCTCCGGCTCGCGCAGCGGCAGCTGCGGCGCCATGTCGAGCGACTTGTGGCGCGGGTTCGCCTTGTCCTTGGCGGGGCACACCGCGACGCACAGGGTGCAGCCGGTGCAGTCCTCGGGGGCGATCTGGATGGTGTAGCGGTCCCCGAGGCCCTCGCCGCTCTTGAAGGCCATCGACTTGAACGTCGCGGGCGCGCCGGCGAGCGCCTCCTTCGGGTACACCTTGGCGCGCACGGCGGCGTGCGGGCACACCATCGCGCACTTGTTGCACTGGATGCAGATCTTCTCGTCCCAGACGGGGATCTCGGTCGCGATGTTGCGCTTTTCCCAGCGCGCGGTCGCGGTCGGCCAGGTGCCGTCGACCGGGAAGGCCGACACCGGCAGGAGATCGCCCTTGCCGGCGAGCATGAGGCCCGTGACCTTCTTGACGAAGTCGGGCGCCGCGTCCGGCACCGCGGGCGGCATGCGCCGCTTGGCGGTCGCGCGCTCGGGCACCTTGACCTCGTGCAGGTGCGCGAGGGTGTGATCGACCGCCTCGTGGTTCTTCTTCACCATCGCCTCACCCTTGGCCTTGTAGGTCTTGGTGATGGCGGCCTTGATGCGGGTGATCGCCTCCTCGCGCGGCATCGAGCCGCCGAGCGCGAAGAAGCAGGTCTGCATGATGGTGTTGATGCGCGCGCGCAGGCCGGCCTGGCGCGCGATCTCGTAGGCGTCGATGACGAAGAAGCGGAGCTTCTTGTCGAGGATGGCCTGCTGTACCTCGAGCGGCAGCTCGTCCCACACCTTGTCCGCGCCGAAGGGCGCGTTGAGCAGGAAGGTCGCCCCGGGCGCCGCGCTCGCGAGCATGTCGTAGCGCTCGAGCAGCGGGAACTGGTGACAGGCCACGAAGCTCGCCCGGCCGATGAGGTAGCTCGAGCGCAGCGGCTTCTTGCTCGTGCGCAGGTGCGACACCGTGACCGCGCCGGCCTTCTTCGAGTCGTAGACGAAGTAGCCCTGGACGTTGTCGCCCGTCTCGTCGCCGATGATCTTGAGCGAGTTCTTGTTGGCGCTCACCGTGCCGTCGCTGCCGAGGCCGTAGAACACGGCGCGCACGACCTCGTCGGGCTCGATGTCGAGCTCCGCGTCGTAGCTGAGCGAGCTGTGCGTCACGTCGTCCATGATGCCGACCGTGAACTGGCGCCGCGGCTCGTCCTTCGCGAGCTCGGCGTACACCGCCGCGACCATCGCCGGCGTGAACTCCTTCGAGGACAGGCCGTAGCGCCCCGCGACGACGCGCGGCATGCGCAGGTAGCGCGGCTTCGCGCTCTGCGCGTCGTGGAAGAGCGCCGTCACGATCTCCTGGTAGAGCGGGTCGCCGAGCGCGCCCGGCTCCTTCGTGCGGTCGAGGACGGCGATCGACTTCGCCGCCGCGGGCAGGGTCGCGAAGAACGCCTCGGTGTCGAAGGGGCGGAAGAGCCGCACCTTCACGAGGCCCACGCGCTCGCCGCGCGCCGCCAGCCACTCGACGGCCTCGTGGGCGATTTCCGCGCCCGAGCCCATCATCACGACCACGCGCTCGGCCTCGGGGTGGCCGACGTAGTCGAAGAGCTTGTAGTGCCGGCCGGTGCGCGCGCCGAAGCGCTGCATCACGTCGGCGACCACGCCCGGGCACGTGAGGTAGAAGGGGTTGGCGGCCTCGCGCGCCTGGAAGAAGACGTCGGGGTTCTGCGCCGTGCCGCGGATCGTCGGTCGATCGGGCGTGAGCGAGCGGTTGCGCGCCGCCTCGATGGTCGTGAAGTCGACCAGGGCGGCGAGGTCCTCGTTGGCGAGGGGCACGATGCTCGCGACCTCGTGCGAGGTGCGGAAGCCGTCGAAGAAGTGCAGGAACGGCACGCGCGTCTCGAGCGTGGCGAGGTGCGCGACGGCCGCCATGTCCTGCGCCTCCTGCACCGAGCCGGAGGCGAGCAGGGCGACGCCGGTCGAGCGGCAGGCCATGACGTCGGAGTGGTCGCCGAAGATGCTGAGCGCGTGGGTCGCGACGGTGCGCGCCGCCACGTGCAGCACGAAGGGCAGCAGCTCACCGGCGATCTTGAAGAGATTCGGGATCATGAGCAGCAGGCCCTGCGACGCCGTGAAGGTCGTCGACAGCGAGCCCGCCTGGAGCGCCCCGTGCACGGTCGCGATGGCGCCGGCCTCGGACTGCATCTCGACGACGCGCGGGACCGTGCCCCACAGGTTCGGCCGCTGCCGGGCCGCCCACTCGTCGGCCCACTCCCCCATGGGAGAAGCCGGCGTGATGGGGTAGATTGCGATGACCTCACTGAGCTGGTAGGCCACCCGCGCGGCGGCCTCGTTCCCGTCGACGATGATGCGCTCTGGCATTGAGAAAAACCTCGGCCGGACTTAAGCACGGTGGGCCACGGGGCAACACCCTCTCGGAGATGACATGACTCCCTCCCTGGTCCGGGACCTGATGAGCCGCGAAGTCAAGACCCTCGAGCGCAACGACTCGCTCTCCATCGCCGACCGGGTGATGCAGCTCGAGCGCATCCGGCACATGCCCGTGCTCGACGAGGACGGGCTCGTCGTCGGCGTCGTGAGCCAGCGCGACCTGTTCCGCGGCGCGCTCGCCAACGCGCTCGGCTACGGCAAGCACGCCCAGGAGAAGATCCTCGACACCTTGCTCGTCAAGGACGTGATCAGCAGCGACCTCGTGACCACGCGCCCCGACGCGCCCCTCGCCGAGGCGGCGCGCGTCATGGTCGAGCGCAAGGTCGGCTGCCTGCCCGTCCTCGACGGCGACAAGCTCGTCGGCATCCTGACCGAGGGCGACTTCGTGGCGCTCGCGGCCAAGGGATGAAAGTCGTCAGTCGTCAGTTGTCGGTTGTCGGCTCGAGAGGCTCCGAGGCGTCGGCTCGGCGCGATGGGCCACTCTCGGGCCGGGAACCGAAGGCGGTCGACTTCCGCCAGTTGTCGTGATCGGGCCTGACAACCGACAACTGACAACTGAAAACTGAAAACTCCTCAGTACAGCAGGAACGGCGCCCGGCGCGCCTCGAAGGCCTCGAGCTCGGGCGCCCAGCTCGCGGCGAGGGCGTCGGGCGAGGCGCCCTGGCGCAAGAGAGCCAGCGTCGGTGCGTGGCGTAGGAGCACGTCCACGCGCTCGACCTCGAAGCGGGGGCCGTGGAGCCGCACGAGTGCCGCCGCGAGAGCGAGGCCGAGGCGCACGGGGCGCAGGGCCCGAGGGTCCGTCACGGCGAGCGCGATCCCGCTGCATGCCTGCCCGGCGTGATGGATGAGCGCGCCCGCGCCGCGCGGCGTGAAGCGCGTCGCCTCGAGGCGCACGCCCGGCACGGGGCCGAGCGCGGCGACGAGCGCCGGCCCGTCGATCCACGGCGCGCCGACGAGCGCGAAGGGCCGCTCCGTGCCGCGGCCGACGCTCACGTTCGTCAGCTCGAGCAAGCCGACGCCCGGGTAGAGCAGCGCCGCCTCCGCGCTCGGGAGGGCCGGCGACGGCGCGCGCCACGGCAGGCCGGTGTCGACGAAGGCCATGTCGCGACGCCAGCCCTCCACTGCGACCACCTCGAGGCGACAGGCGAGCTTGCGCTCGGCGCAGAGCAGGCGCGCGAGCTCGCCCTGGGTGAGCGCGTGGCGCACGGGTAGCTCGTGCGGCGCCACGAAGGCCAGGCGCCCGGCCTGCG
>JADLAB010000323.1 GCA_020848455.1 Polyangiaceae bacterium | reverse complement strand
GTCGCCGGGCAAAGCTCGTTCGCGCGCACGATCGCGCGGAGCGCACGATCGAGCCGGCCCGCCTCGCGCAGGCCCGGAACCCGCGCCCGGAGCTCCGCCGCGCGCGCGCAGCCGGGGGCCGGCCCGACCGGCGCCGCGGACGCCGTCGTCGGCGGGCGCACCCCGAGCGTCGTCGTCTCGGGGCCGCCCGCCGGGGCCAGCGCGACGACCGCCGCGGCGCCGAGGAGGGTCGAAGGCAGAGAGCCCATCCGAGTCATCTAGGCGCGCCGCGGAGTGCCGTCGAGCGAGCAACCCGGCGCTCCGCTGCCGGTCGGTCACCCCCCAAGCACCCGTCGCGCGCCGCGGCGCCGAGCGATATGCTCGTCCGCTGTGGTTCCGAACGAGGACACGGGTCGTCGCTTCGTCGGGCGCGCCGTGCGCGGGCTCGCGCTCGCCTTCGCGGCCCTGAGCGTCTCGGCGCCCGCGCGCGCCTCGACCCACCCGCCCGATCTCGCGGCCGAGGGCGACTGCGACGCGTGGGTCGGCACGGTGAACGGCAACGATCCCGACATGCGCGTGAGCGCGCGCATCTGCCCGGCGAGCGGCGGCGACGCCGTGCGCGGCCGCTTCCAGACCTCGAGCCTGAAGAGCGGCTACAGCGTGCGCGACTTCGAGGGGCGCTGGGTCGACGGCAAGAAGCGGCTCGACGCGCGCGACGTGCGCTTGGTCGAGGACCGCCCGAACCCGGGCTGGCGGTTCTGCACCGTCGATCGCTACGACCTCCTGCTCGAGACGCCCGACCGGCTCGCCGGCAAGCTCCACGCCGAGGCCTGCAGCGACCACGCGAGCGTCGTCCTGACGCGCGTGCCACGGCCGTCGCCGCCCGCGGGCTCCGCGTCGAGCGGCGGGCCTCCGGTCGGCACGGCGACCGGAGCCTCCCCGAGCCCGAGCCCGAGCCCGAGCGGCACGTCCGCGCCGCCGCCGGATCCGCCGCGCCCCGTCGACCCCACCCGCCGCGGTGTCGGACCCGCCCTCGCGACCGCCACGGAGCGGATGCGGGTGCGGGCTCGCGCCCGGAGGGTCCGCGGCCGGGCTCGCGGGGCTCGTCGGGCTCGCCGGGCTCGGTCTCGTCGTGGCGCGGCGCCGCCGGGTGCGTCAGAGAGCCGCGGCGGATTGACGCGCACCCATGTCGAGCCCCTTCGCCCCCGGTGACGCGCGCCCACCCGCCTTCGGGCCCGGTGTGCCGCCGGCGCAGGCGTGGGTCGCGTCCCCGAGCCCTCGCGCGCCCGCCACCCTCGGCGCTGCGCACGCGCGCACGCGCCGCCTGCTCGGGCTCGTGCTGTGGCTCGCCGGCATGCTCCTCGGCGTGGTCCTGAACCTCGTCATCTACGGGCCGGTGTTCCACCACGCCGCGGCCGTCTTCGAGGTCTTCAAGGTCGCGCTCGTGGCGTACATCCCGGTCGCGCTCTACCTGTTCGTCCCGGTCGTGGTCGATCGCTACGACCCCGAGCCGTGGTGGGCCCTCGCGATGGCCTTCGGCTGGGGCGCGGTCTTCGCGACCGGCGTCTCGAGCATCGTGAACTCGGGCTTTCTCGAGCTGCTCGGTCCGAACGCCGCCGCCGTCCTGTCCGCTCCGCTCTTCGAGGAGGCGACCAAGGGCGCCGTCGTGCTCGGCATGTTCCTGTTCCTGCGCCGCGAGTTCGACGGCGTGGTCGACGGCGTCGTCTACGGCGCCTTCGCCGGCATCGGCTTCGCGGCGACCGAGAACATCCAGTACTACCTCACGGGCAGCCTGCGCGGGCACCTCGACGACATGTTCGTCCTGCGCGGCATCCTCACGCCGTGGGTGCACCCGCTCTTCACCGCGATGACCGGCGTCGGCGTCGGCCTGGCGCGCGAGCGGGGCGAGGGCGTGACGGTGGTCTTGTTCCCCGTCCTCGGTTACTCGGGGGCCGTCCTGCTGCACGCCGTCTGGAACGGCGCCAACACGCTGCTCGGGGCCGAGACGATGGGCGACTACCTGCCCGTCGTCGCGGTCGGCGTCGCGCTCGCGCTCGGCTTCGTCGCCATCGTGGTGTCGCTCGCCCTGCGCAAGGGTCGCATCCTGCGGCGCCACCTCGCCGACGAGGTGGTCGTCGGCACGATCAGCGACGCCGAGCTCGAGCTCATCTGCGCGCCCTTCGCGCGCATCCGCGCCTCGCGCTGGCCCGGGGGCCGCGCCTTCGCCCGCGCCGGCGCGCGCCTCGCGTTCACGAAGTGGCACGCCCTGCGCGCCGAGCGGGCCGGGCGCGAGACCGTCAGCCTCGACTTCATCGGCCCGCTCCGCGCCGAGCTCGCCCTGTTGCGCGCGACCATGCGCGGCCGGTCGCCGTGAGCGGGCGGCCGGCGTCGAGCGACCGTCGTCGTCGGCGACGCCGAGCCTCGGCTCGCGCGCTCGGCCGCGCTCACAGGTAGACGTAGCCGCGAAAATCGAGGGTGAGCCACCAGGCGTCGGTGACGACCGTGCGGTCCTCGTGGGGCGGGAGAAAGCGGTCGCTGCCGCGCACCGGCATG
>JADLAB010000322.1 GCA_020848455.1 Polyangiaceae bacterium | reverse complement strand
TTCTGGGAGCTGCGCGACGGCTCCTTCCTGAAGTACCAGGACGCCACGATGGTCAAGCAGCCCGAGGCGCGCCCGGCCGACGTCGGGCCGACCGAGCGCTGGGTGCAGGCGCGCATCACCTGGGGCTACCTGGTCGCGATGGAAGGCGACACCCCTGCCTACGTGAGCGCGATGTCACCCGGCGCGGACGGCATCCGCTCGGCTGGGCACTCGACCAAGGCGGGCAAGCACGTCATCGGCTGGAAGCTGCTCGCCTCGGACATGAGCGGGCGCGAGGGCGGCAAGGACTGGTTCGTCGACGAGGTCCCCTGGGCCCAGTACTACTTCGGCAACTTCGCGGTGCACGGCGCGTGGTGGCACAACGACTTCGGTCGGCCCTACAGCCACGGCTGCGTGAACCTCCCGCCGAACGCCGCGCGCTTCCTGTTCGGCTGGATGGAGCCCCTCATGCCGCAGGACTGGTTCGCGGTGACCTCGGTCTACCCGCGCACCAAGGGCACCGTCGTGCAGATCACGCACTGAGCGCGGCGAGCCCGAGCGCCGGCCTGGTCCGTCAGTCCTTCAGGGGCAGAATCGGGCCGGGCGCGCTGGGCTCGCGGCGATCGTCGGCGGGCGCCGGCCCCGCGGGCGGCTCGAGCGACGGGACCCCGCCCTTGCGGTTCTTCGGCGGGTTCTTGAGGATGTACGGGTGCGCGAACTTCGAGGTGCACGCGTAGTACGGCTCTCGATAGAACTCCCAGTGCAGGTACACGAGGCCGTCGGGCGAGGCGATGATCTCCGGAGCCTTGCCGAACGGCGCGGCGCTCTCGACGCTCTTCAGGGCGGCGACCTCGAACGCCGTCACGCCGCTCGGCTTCGTGATGCCGAGCCGGACGATGTGGCCGTCCTTCTGCGACAGCACGATCTCGAGGTGCGTCACGAGGTCCTTCTGGGCCAGGCGGTCGCCGGCGGGCAGCTTGTCGAGCGAGGCCAGGAACTGATCCGCGAAGATCGGGTGGATCTGGTTGTGGATCTGGTTGATGTACGTCGCGAACGGCACCCGCGCGGCATTGAGCGAGGTCTGGTTGCCGAGCTCCACCGAGGGGTCGTAGTTCTCGATCGCGGCGCGGTAGCGCTGGAAGTCCGTGCCCGTGATCATGCTGCCCGCGTGCTTGGCGAGTCGCGCGTCGTGGGCCTTCTGCACCTCTTCCTGCAGCTTCTCGGGGCCGCCCGTGGCCGCCATGAACGACCCGTAGTCGAGGTTGTAGGGCCCGCCCTGCCCGAAGCCCGGCAACCCCGGCACACCGGGGACCCCCGGCATCGCGGGCCGTGCCTCGGCCCCGGGCTGCGCGGCCTGACCGTTGCCCGCCCCGCCCGACGGATCGAGGCTCCAGCCGCCGCCGGGCGCCGTGTAGCCATCGGCAGCCGACGGCCCGCCACCGGCCTCCATCGCCACCGACCCCGGCGTGGCCTGCTGGCCCACCTGGCCACCGCCTGGGCCGGACCGAGGTGGCGTGCCACCGAGAGGCTGCGGGCGACCCGCCTCGCTGCGCGCCGCGACCGAGCCCCCTCGCGGGGGTCCCGGCTCCTGGCTGGCCTCGACGAAGCCCCGCTCCGTCACGTCGCCGCTGCCCGGATCCTTGGGGCCCGGCTCCGTCTGGCCGACCTCCATCTTCGGCGCACCGTTGTAGGCGCGGAGCGCGGCCATCATCTCGCGCTGGGTCGTGTTCGCATCGTCCGCGATGCGCGCGGCGTTCGGATTGTCGGGCTGGTCCTTCTGGACGTCTTGCACGACCGCGATGCGCGGGTCGCTCTTGAGCTCGACCGGCTCGAGCTTTGCGAGCGCGGCGTCGACCGGGACCTTCTCCTCGACCTTCGCGGGCTCGGCCTTGGCGACGGGCTCGGGCGCCGCCGGCTTGGGCGGCTCGGGCTCCGGCTTCGCCAGCGGCGTGGGCGCGCGCGGTGGCTCGGCGCTCGCCACGGGAGGCGCGGCCTCGAAGTCGCCATCGGTCGGCGCCTTCGCGGTGAGCGAGGCCTCTTCCTTCGGGTCGACGGGCAAGAGCTCCGCCTCGACCGTTCCGAGCCCGCCGCCGGGCGACACGCCGTGCCTTACCGTGCGGGCGAAGGCGAGGATGTCGTGGCGCTCGTCCATCATGGTCGCGACCTCGCCGGTCGCCTTGCCCCCGGCGACGTGGACGAGCGCCGCCGCCGACACCCAGAGGACGAGCGGGATCGGGGCGACATCGCGCAGCATGGGATGGACGAGCCCCGCACGCCGAGCACGGGCCTCATGGCCAAGCTAGCATCCGCGCCCGAGCTGGGCAATTGGCGGCTAGGCAGGCGTTCAGCGCCGAGGGGGTGCGCGGCGGCCGGGGTCCGGCGGCCGCGGCGTCACAGCTTGCTCACGGCCGCGAAGTGCTCCGCGATCTCCTGCGCGGTCCAGGGCAAGCCGCCGTCCTTGAAGGTCCCCTGCCCCTCCACGACCTTGTACGTGTACATGCGCGAGCCGCTCACGGCGAGCACGATGCCGGTGCGGTCCTGGCAGAGGTCGGAGCCGAGGAACAGGGCCGCCGGCGCGACGTGCTCGGGCGTGAGGCTGTCCATGCCCTGGAACATCGGCAGGTCCTCGGTCATCCGCGTCTTGGCGATGGGGGCGAGGGCGTTCACGGTGATCCGGTGCTTCTGGAGCTCGATCGCCGCGGTGCGCGTGAGCCCGTAGACGCCGGCCTTGGCGGCCGAGTAGTTGGCCTGGCCGAAGTTGCCGAGCAGGCCCGACACGCTCGTCGTGTTCACGATGCGCCCGCCGCCACCCTGCGCGATCATCTGCCGGGCGGCCGCCTGCAGGCACAGGAAGGTGCCCCTGAGGTGCACGGCCACGACCGCGTCCCAGGTCGCCTCGTCCATCTTGAGCAGGGTCTTGTCGCGCAGGATGCCGGCGTTGTTCACGAGCACGTCGAGCCGACCGAAGCGCTCCACCGCGAGCCGCACGATCGAGGCCGCCCCGTCGGCGGTGGCGACGCTCGCGGCGCACGCGCAGGCGTCGCCACCCGTCGCGCGGATCTCCGCCACGACCGCCTCGGCGGCGCCCGCGCTCGCGCCGGAGCCGTCCCGTGCACCCCCGACGTCGTTGACGACCACGCGGGCGCCCTCGCGCGCGAACAGCAGGGCCTCCGCGCGACCGATTCCGCCGGCCGCCCCCGTGACCACCGCGACCTTGCCTTCGAGAAGCCCCATGGCTCGCCTCCTGTGGTGCCTGCGCACCGGATGCTCCGGGTCGCCGCGCCTCGGTGGCGCACCGTGGTCGCTCGACGCGCGACGGCCGAAGCGACGCTCGTGTATGCTGGTGGCCGTGAGACGTCCACCTGTCCACGTCCTCGTGCGAGGCCGCGGCCGAGGCCGACCCGGAGCTCGGCCGACGGGCTCGGCACCGCCCGCCGCCACGCGAGGGCCCGGGTGGGCCGCGGCCGCGGTCGCGCTCGCGCTCGCCGGCTGCGCCGCGCCCGACGACATCGAGCCCGGACCGGCTCCCGAGCCGACCGAGGTCGCGTTCCCGGCCACCTTCTCGTGGGGTGCCGCGACCGCGGGCTTCCAGATCGAGACCGGGCTCGCCGACACGGACTGGGGCGTCTGGGCCGCCACGCCCGGCAACATCAAGAACGGGGACCAGCCCGACGCGGGGCCCGACGCCTTCGCGCACGTCGCCGAGGACGTCGCGGCGCTGCAGGAGGCGGGACTCGACGGGTACCGGTTCTCCATCGAGATGGCGCGCGTCTACCCGACCCGTGCCGCCTTCGACGCCGACGCACCCGACCCGGCGGGCCTCGCCGCCTACGACGCCCTGCTCGCGGCGCTCGACGCGGGCGGGATCCGACCCATGGTCACGCTGCACCACTTCGTGTGGCCGCGCTACATGAGCGATCCGGCGCTCGCCGCGAGCCCGCAGGGATGGGAGCGCGACGACGCGCCGGCGGTCTTCGGGGCGTGGTGCCGCCGCATGGCGGCGCGCTACGGGGACCGCGTCGACCTGTGGGTCACGATCAACGAGCCCAACGTCGAAGCGATGATCGGCTACGTCGCCGGCTACTTTCCGCCCGGGGTGAGCGACCCCGAAAGGCTCGCGGACGTGCTGCGCCGGCAGGTGAGCGCCCACGCGGCCTGCTACGACGCCGTCCACGACGACGACACCATCGACGCCGACGGCGACGGCGCGAGCGCCCTCGTCTCGGTCGCCTCGCACAACCGGCTCTACGAGCCGGCCGACCCGACGAGCGCGGCCGACCTCGCCGCGGTGGCGCACAGCCGGAGCTTCTGGAACCTGTGGCTGCTCGACGCCATCGTGCGTGGCGACGTCGATCTCGACTTCGACGACGTCGTGGACGTGACGGCCGATCCCGGGCTCGTCGGTCGCGCGGACTACATCGGCCTCAACTACTACGGTACGTCGCGGATCCACGCTGCCGCGCTCAAGCTGCCCTACGCGGGTGTCGTGCCGGCGCAGTTCGATCTGCCGAACGAGCGCCCCAAGAACGACCTCGGTTGGGACATCTACCCGCCCGGCTTCGGTGTCGTGCTGGACGAGGTCGCCCGCTACGGTCTGCCCGTCTACGTCACCGAGAACGGCATCGCCGACGCGCTCGACGTGAACCGGAGCCGCTTCACCGCCGAGCACCTCTTCGAGCTGGGCAAGGCGATCACCCGCGGCGTCGACGTGCGCGGGTACTACCACTGGTCGATCATCGACAACTTCGAGTGGGCGAGCGGCTTCTGCCCGCGCTTCGGCCTGTTCCACGTCGACTTCGCCGATCCGGCGCGACCGCGCACCCCGACGAGTGCGGTGCCGATGCTCGCCGAGCTCGCCGCGTCCGGGCGGCTCACGAAGAGCGCCATCGCCGCGCTGCCGCCGTACCAGTCGAAGCCGTCGCCCTGCGCCGGCTTCTGATGGGCGCACGGACGCGCCACCGCGGATGGCAGCGGGTTCGACCCGATCGGTGCTCTAGAGCCGGTCGAGCGCGTGCCCGAGGCGGGCGAGGCCTTCGCGCACGACGACCTCGTCCGCTCCGAACGCGAGGCGCACGGCACCGGGTGCCTCGAAGAAGTCGCCCGGCACGAGCAGCGTCTCGTGCTCGGTGACGAGCCGCTCGCAGAAGGCGGTCGCGTCCGCGACCTTCGCGAGCTCGACGAGCCCGACGATGCCGGTCTCGGGTCGGCACCAGCGCGCGTCGCTGCGCCCGCGCAACCACCCGTCCACGATCGGCAGGTTGCGCTCGACGACGGCGCGCGCGTGATCGCCGAGCGCTCCGACGCGCTCGAGCGCGGCCAGCCCGAGCCACGCCCCGGGATTCGGATAGAGCACGTTCACGAAGTCGTTGTAGCGGACCGCGCGCGCCACGAGCTCGGCTGCGCCGACGAGCCAGCCGAAGCGCAGCGTGCCGAGACCGTACGCCTTCGTGAGGCTCGCGCACACGAGCACGTTGGGGCCGAGCAAGGCGGCGCTCGCCGCCGCCGGGTCGGCAAGAAATTCCAGGTACACCTCGTCGACGACGAGGAACCCGCCGACCTCGGCGAGCGCCCGCGCGAGCGGCTCGAGCTCGGCGCGCGTCAGCACGGCGCCGGTCGGGTTGTGCGGGCTCGTGAGCAGCACGAGGCGCGGGCGCTCGCGCGCCACGCGCTGGCAGAGGTCCTCGGGCAAGCGGTGCCCGTGCGCGGCCGGCCGCTCGAAGCGCGCCACCTCGGCGCCGAAGAGCGGAGGTAACGCGGGCAGAACCTCGTAGGCGGGGCGCTCACACCACACCCGGTCGCCGCGCTTCACGAGCGCCGCCACGGCGAGGAACAGCGCGTGGCTGGTGCCGAGCGTCAGCATGACGTGCTCCGGGGGCACACGGTAGCGACGCGCCACGGCCGCACGTGCCTCGGGCGGCATGTCGGGCGCGCGCTGCTCGAGGTCGAGCGCGCCCGCGGCGGCGAGCAGGCTCGCCGCGAGACCGGGCGGAGCCGCGAGGCCGGACGTGGCGAGGTTCCAGCGCGCCCGCCCGGCCTGGGCCTTCGCCCAGCGCATGTACCGGAACTCGACCATGGGCGGGCCCTCCCGAGCGTCAGTCGACCGAGAAGAGCTCCTCGACGTCCTGCTGCGTGAGCTTCTTGGCGCCGCCGGCGTCCTCGCTCAGCACCGAGGCGACGAGGGCGCGCTTCTTGTCCTTGAGGGCGAGGATCTTCTCCTCGATGGTGCCGGCCGCGACGAGCCGGTACACGCTCACGACCCGCGTCTGGCCGATGCGGTGGGCCCGGTCGGTGGCCTGCTGCTCGACGGCCGGGTTCCACCACGGGTCGAAGTGGATCACCGTGTCGGCGGCCGTGAGGTTGAGGCCCGTCCCGCCCGCCTTCAGGCTGATGAGGAAAGCGCTCACCGACGGATCCTGCTGGAAGCGCTCGATGCGCTCGGGCCGGTCCTTGGTCGAGCCGTCGAGGTACTCGTACACGATGCCGTCCTGCTTCAGGGCGCGCTCGACGAGCTTCAACATCGTGACGAACTGGCTGAAGACGAGCACCTTGTGTCCGCCGTCGACGGCGTTCTGCAACAGCTCGCGGAGCGCGATGAGCTTGCCCGAGTCCTCGTCTCCGAACTCGCGCGGCAGCCCGAGGAGCCGCGGATCGCAGGCCGCCTGGCGCAGCTTGGTGAGCCCCGCCAGGATCTGCAGCTGGCTCTTGGCGACGCCGTTGCGCTCCACCTCGCCGAGCACCTGGGCCCGGACCTCGCGCGCCACCTGCAGGTAGAGCGCGCGCTGCTCGCCGGCGAGCTCGCACAGGCTGTCCATCTCGATCTTCTCGGGGAGATCCTTGGCCACCTCGAGCTTGGTGCGGCGCAGGATGAACGGGTGGATGATGGCCCGCAGGCGCTGCGCCGTCTTGTAGTCTCCCGCCTCGATCTTGCGGCTGAAGCGCTGCTCGAAGCGGTCGAGCGGCCCGAGCAGACCGGGCGACACGAAGTCGAAGATCGACCAGATCTCGCTCAGGCGGTTCTCGATGGGCGTGCCGGTGAGCGCGAGCCGGCGCGCGGCGCGCAGCCGCTTGGCGGCCCCGGCGGTGGCGCTCGCGGGGTTCTTGATGTGCTGGGCCTCGTCGAGGACCGCGTAGTCGAGCTCGAGCGTGGCGAGCAGCTCGATGTCCCGCCGCAGCAGGGCGTAGCTCGTGATGATGATCTCGGCGTGCTCGAGCTCCTGCTCGAGCTCCTTGCGCTCGGCGCCGTGCCACACCGCGACCCCGAGGCTCGGCGCGAAGCGCTCGATCTCGCGCTGCCAGTTGAACACGACGCTGGTCGGCGCGACGATGAGGACGCGCACCTTCTTCTGGCGTTGCTTGACCGCGAGCAGGAGCGCGAGCGTCTCGACCGTCTTGCCGAGACCCATGTCGTCGGCGAGCACGCCACCGCTGCGCAGCTCGTGGATGAACAGCAGCCACGACAGGGCGTCCTCCTGGTAGGGGCGGAGCTTGGCCTTGAGCGCCCGCGGCTTGACGGCCTTCTCGATGCCCGACAGGTTCGCGAGCTGCTCGAAGAGGTTCCGGGCCTTGGACGAGACCGTCGAGGCGTCGACGTGCTGCAGGAGCTCGTGGATGCGCCCGGCATGGCTCAGCGGCAGCTTGCCGTCCTTGCCCGCCGCCGTCAGCAGCTCGATCTCGCGATCGAGCATGGCCTGCACTTTGGTGGCGTCGAAGGGCGCGAAGGAGCCGTCCTCGAGGCGCACGTACTTCTTGCCCTGCTGCAGGCAGCGCCGGAGCTCCTCGCGGTCGACGGCCACGCCGTCGGCGCCGAACGCCAGCTTGACGGTGAGCCAGTCCATGCCGGAGCTCACCCGCGCCTGGGCCGTGATCGGCGTGCCGCGCACCTGCGTGTCGACCAGGTGCTCGGGCACGAACAGGTCCCAATCCTCTGGCAGCTCGGCCAGCCCTTCGGTCCAGAACTTGAGCGCGGCGTCGCCCGTGGCGACGAAGCGCGCACCCGTCGCGTCCGGCTTGAGCCCTTGCCCGAGGAGCCGCGAGACCGCTCCCTGCTGCGCCGGGATGTCGACGCGTATGCAGCGCGCGCGCCGGCTGCCCTCCGCCGGAGGGCGCACCAGGACCGGCGGCGTGATGCCGTCGGCGCGCACCGCGAGCTCCTCGTCGCCGTAGGCCGCGAAGAGCGACACTTCGGCCTCCATCAACGAGCCCCCGGCGCGCATGCGGATCGTGGGGTGCATGTCGACCACGTCGGCGATCTGGGAGAGATCGGGCAGCTCCGCGCCGCACTCGGCCGCCACGCGGGGCAGGCCCTGCATGATCACCACGCCGAGCTCGCCCACGGGCTCGGCGATCGTCGGTGACTTCATCAGGCGCTTCATGGCGGCGGGCGACATGCGCTTGTCGATCTCGCGCGCGATGCCGTCCTGGGTGTCGATGTGCCAGCACGGCCAGCCCTCGTACCACCCGCCCTGCAGCAGCGAGAAACGGCGGCCGTCCGCATCGCGCTCGAAGCACGCCTTGACGATGATGGTGTCGCTGCCGAGCATCTCGAGCTCGAAGCAGGGACGCAGCACGTCGTCCGAGAACCGCAGCTGCTTCAACGCCGGCTCGAGGAGCACGCGCCGGCCGCGCAGGAGCGGCAGGAGCTCGGCCACGTCCTCGCCGCGCACGTCGACCGCGGGGTGGCGAGGGTTGCCGCTCTCGAAGCGCGCCAGCAGGCGCAGGGCGTCGCGGTCGGGCGTCGGCTCGTGGGCCTGCCAGCTCAGCGCGACGCTCGGCAGCACCGCCACGCGGGCGTCCGCGTCGAGCGCCGTCACGGTGATGGCACCTTGGCGCACGTGCACGCGCAGCTCGATCGGGTGGTGGACCGTGGCGCCCTTCGGGGCGATCCACGCCGAGATGCCGGTCGCACCGGCGGCGGCGTCGTCCGCGGCCACCGCGTGATGGGACACCACCGTGCCGCCCTGGACCGAGGCAGTGAGACGTGCCCGGCGGCGCCGGGCGCGCTTGCTCTCGCCACCGGCGTGGGCCGTGGCAGGGGCGGGCGCCGGCGGCGGCGGGGCCACGCGGGCCGGATCCCCCCGGGCCTGATCGCGCACGCTGATGAGCAGCGCCGCCACGTGCTTGCAGTGCTGGTGGCTCTTGCCGAAGACCGGGCAGCTGCAGTTCGACTGGATCCCGTCGGGCGTGAGCTCCACCGCGACGGTGAAGGGCTCGCTGTCGCTGGCGCGCACCGTGCCGACGGCGTGGTTGCCGCTCACGCGGACCTCGTCGACGACACGCCGGCGGAAGTACTCGAGACCGCGTAGGAAAGTGCGCGCTCCGAGCAGACGCCGAAGGCCGCGATCGCTCAGGGTTGCGAGAGCATCGGAAATGGGTGCAGGCACGTTGGCTGTCGGGGGCTGGGTCGACGCGGGACCTGCTGACGCACCGAGCGGCGGCTCGGTCCGGGCGGCCGACCGGCGTGGCTCGCGCGGCAACACGGCGCTCGGGTGTTGCCGCCGATCCGCGGGCGATCGGTGATTGCCAACGGGCTCGAGGCCTCGAGGCATGGGCGACCGTGAGGTCCCCCGGCTCGCTGTGCGTCTGCGCGTGGTCCACGCGCGACCGGCGTTGTGAGATGCGTTGCCAGAGCACGGGCGCGAGCGGCCGCGAAGAGGGCCGCTCACGCCGCGATGGCATGCCCACCCTATCGCGAGAGGTGCCGTGACGCAAGACGGGCGAGCGCCGAGAGCCGGTTTCGGTGCCCGGGCGTGGCTCACACGAACAACGGCAGGACCACGAGCGCGAGGCAACAGAGCAGCGCGGCGAGCGCCGAGAGCGCAGGGCCCACGAGGCCCTTCAGGGGATCGCCGATGGCATCCCCGACCGCGGCGGCGACGTAGGTCGGGTTGTTCACGTTGCGCCGCGCACCCGGACGTTCCGCGACCATGGCGGGCTCCACGAGGAACCGCCCACCGTGCGCGCCGGTCTCGATGTAGCGCTTGGCGTTGTCGAGCGCGCAGCCGAAGCTGGCGAAGACCACCGCGAGCCCCGCCGCCAGAGCGGTCGCGACGACGAGGAAGGTGGCCACCACCCCGACCGTGACGCCCGGACTGCCGCGCCCGGCGAGCCGCAAGGCGACGAGCAGCGCGAGGGGCAGGCCGAGACCGAGCGCCGCCGGCGGCAGCAGTCCGCGCAGGGCGAGGCGCGAGACCATCTCGGCACAGACGAGGTCGTCGCGGCGCTGGGCGCCCGTGCCGGCCGCGCCTCTCGGCCCCGGGGCGCGCGGCGCGTCGGCGAGCTCCGCGCGCGCCGGATCCGCCGCGAGGTCTGGCGGACCGCCCCTGTGGAGCTCGTCGGCCCCCGCCCCGCCGGTGCGGGCACCGATCGGCGACGGCGTGTCGCGCTCCTGGTGCGACCGCACGTCGGGCAGCTGGGCCTCGAGACCCTCGGCGGCGCGGCTGGCGAGCTCGCGGCGCAGATCGTAGATGAGCTCACGGCTGGCCTGGACCACACGACCGAGCGTCGCCCAGACGAAGCACGTGACGACCACGACGGCCGCGAAGGCGGCGACATGGCTCGCGGGGGGCGACACGGCGGTGGCGGCGGCGTCGCGCAGGTGCGCCGCCTGCGTCAGGCTCTGGACGAGGAGCGCGCCCCCGAGGGCGAAGCCCGCGCTCACGAGCACGGACGCGTAGGCCTTGCCGGTGTTGCCCACCGAGTCGAGCACCGCCGCGCGGGCGCGCAGGTCGGGCCGGTGCTCGGCCACGGTCATTTCGACGATACCGCCGCCGGCATCGACCACGCTGCCCATGACGGCCATGCCGAGCACGTAGGGTGCCGCACCGAGCACCCCCACGAGCGCGAGCGCCAGGCCGAAGGCGCCGCCGCCTTCGAGGCCGGTCGAGCTTCCGAGCCGCGCCGCGCCGAGCGCCGCGCCGCCGAGCACGGCGCCGAGCACGACGGCGCCCTGCAACGCGCCCCCGAGCCCCCGCAAGGCCGACAGCACGGCGCCACCGCGCGCCGCCTCGGCCAGCGAGCGCACGGGCGCGTAGCGGTCTGCGCTGTGGTAGTGCACCGAGGCGAGACACAGCAGGGCGGCCCCGGCGCCGAGGACGGCGCAGAGCGCGAAGCGCAGCCAGTGCTCGCCGAGCAGCCACTTGGCGCAGCCGCTCACGGCGGCGGCGTACAGCAGGAGGGCGATGACGAGCCCGCGCGCCAGGGCGTTCATGGGCACCTCGCGGTCGTCCGTGCGCACCACCATCGCGCCGAACCAGCTCGCGAGGATGCCGAAGGCCCGGGCGACGAGCGGAAAAAGCACCAGGGCCGTCGGGCTCGGGAGATCGCGGTTGCTGCGGTAGAGGTCGGCCGCCACGGCCATCGCGCCGAGCAGCTCGACCGCGTTGCACGCGAACATGGCGGTGGCACGGCTCGCCGTGTCGTGGACGAGGTCGCCGGCGAGGTCGGCGACGGTGCCCGGGTTCTGCACCGAGTCCGCGGGCAGATTCGCCTCGAGCTTGCCGGCGACGTCCGCGCCGAGGTCGGCGACCTTGCCGAAGAGACCGCCGCCGAGCAGGCCGAGAAAGGCGACGAGCGCCGCGCCGAGCCCGAAGCCCACCGCCAGCACCGGGATGGCCGGCGTGGTCGCGAGCGCGCGCGCCGAGTCGGCACCGAAGCGTCCCGCGACGAGGTAGTGCGCGAAGAACAGGAGCGCGAGGCCGCCGACGGCGAGCACTCCGGCCACCGCGCCGGCGATGGCACCTGCGCGCACCGCGAGCTCGAGCGGCTCGTCGAGCGAGCGACGCGCGCCCTCGGCGACCTGCACCGTGGCGCGGGCGCCGATCACCGCGGAGAGGTGGCCGACGAGCAGCGCACAGCCGACGCCGAGCGCGTAGGCCGCGAGCATCCACGCGCCGTGAGCGCGCGGCCCCGGCACGCCGGGCAAGCCCGCGCCCGCCTCCGCGCCGGCGGCAGTCGTCTGGTAAGCGACGCCGTAGAGCAGGAACAACACCGCTCCGAGGGCCGCGGCGATCGCGGTGACGACCAGCATCTGCCGCCGCAGGTGGCGCCGGGCGGCCTTCGCGACGAGCGCCGCGGTACGCTCGAGGACCGGGTCCCCGGGCAGCCGGCGCCGCTGGGCGCGCGCCACGGCGAGCGCGACCGCGGCGGCGAGCCCGAGCAGCGAGCCGATGAGAAGGAGCTCGGTCAACGGACCCCTCGGCAACCTGGAGCGCGGCGAGACATGGCGGAGCGATTATGCCCGACCCGGCGTCCGAGCCCGCAACAACCGGCGATCCGGCCGGGCGCCGGGGGCGCCCGCGCGCGGAAAACGCCGACCGCGCGGGCCAGAGCCGAGCGCCCCATTGGCGGGCCCGACATTGGCGCCTATGTTCCCGGCATGCACATCCAGTTCATCGGCGCCGCGCAAACCGTGACCGGTTCGATGCACATCGTGCGCACCAAGCACGACACGGTGCTGCTCGACTGCGGGCTCTACCAGGGCCACCGGCGCGAGTCCTACGAGCGCAACAGCACGCTCGGCGTGCCGGTCGGCGAGATCACGGCCGTGATCCTGTCGCATGCGCACATCGATCACTCCGGCGCCATCCCGATGCTCGTCAAGAACGGGTACGAGGGCCCGATCTACGCCACGCCGGCGACGCGCGATCTGGCGGCCGTGATGCTGCTCGACTCCGCGCGCATCCAGGAGGCGGACGCGGACTACCTCACGCGCCAGGCGCGCAAGGAGCGCATCGACGTCGCTCCGCTCCCGCCGCTCTACGTCGAGAAGGACGCCCTCCGGGCGATCGGCCTGTTCCACTCCGTGCCCTACGGCTTTCGCACCTGGCTCTCGCCGCACACCTCGTTCACCTTCCTCGACGCCGGGCACGTGCTCGGCAGCGCCATCACGCTGCTCGATCTCGAGGAGGACGGCCGCAAGAAGCGCGTCGCCTTCACGGGCGATCTCGGCCGGCTCAACATGCCGATCCTCGAGGACCCGGACGTTCCGGACGGGGTCGACGTGCTCGTGACGGAGAGCACCTACGGCGACCGGCTGCACGACGACATTCACAAGATGGAGGACGACCTCGCCGCGGTCATCAAGCGCACCTACGATCGCGGCGGCAAGGTCATCATCCCCTCCTTCGCGCTCGAGCGCGCGCAGGAGGTCGTGTTCGCCCTGAAACAGCTCGAGATGCAGGGCCGGCTGCCGCGGTTGCTCAAGGTCTACGTGGACTCGCCGCTCACGGTGAAGATCACGGACGTCTTCAAGCTCCACCCCGAGTGCTACGACGAGGAGACGCTGGGGCTCATCGCCCACGGCAACTCCCCCTTCGAGTTCGGCGCGCTCGAGTACATCGAGAGCGTGGAGGACAGCAAGGAGGTCAGCCTCAGCAGCGACCCCGCCGTGATCATCGCCGCGAGCGGCATGTGCGAGGCCGGGCGCGTGCTGCACCATCTCAAGGCCTGCATCGAGGACGCGCGCAACACGGTGCTCATCGTGGGCTACCAGGCGCAGCACACGCTGGGCCGCCGGCTGGTCGAGAACCGCGACCGCGTGAAGATCTTCGGCGTCGAGCGCGAGCGGCGCGCCGAGGTGGTGGTCCTGAACGGCTTCTCGGCCCACGCCGACCAGCGCGACCTCGTGAACTTCGCCGACCAGTGCCGCGCGCGCGGTCCGGTGGAGCGCGTCGCGCTGGTGCACGGCGACCCGAAGCCACAGAAGATCCTCGCCGGGCTGCTGGAGGACAAGGGCTTCGCCGCCCCCGCGATCCCGAAGTCGCGGGACACGCTGGAGCTCTAACTCGTGTTTCGCCCTTTCGGGCGAAACACTCGTGGCTTCGGGCTACCGGCTTCAGGCCCGCGAGGCGCGCACCACCGCCGCGACGAGCGCGTCGTCGTCGGCGGCGAGCACGCTGCGCCCGTCGAGCAAGACCGCACTCTCGTGGATGCGCCCGAGCACCGGCGGCTCGCCGGCGCGCAGCCGCGCCGCCAGCGCCTCGACGTCGTCGCCACGGAGCTCGACGGCGAACGAGGCGAGCGGCATCTCGGCGAGCGCCCCACCCCCGGTCGCGCCCTCGACCGCGACGACCCGCGCCGCGATGCCCTGCTCGGCGAGCGTCGCCACCCAGCGCTCGACCCGCGCCCGCACTGCCTCGGGCGGCGCCGTCAGCGCCGCGAACACGGGCAGCTCCGCGAGGTCGCCCGACAGGTAGCTGTCGAGCGTGGCCTCGAGCGCCACCAGCGGAAGGCGCCCGAGCCGCAGCGCGCGTGCCAGCGGATGCCGGCGCGCGCGCGCCACGAGCTCGGCCCGGCCGACGATCGCGCCACCTTGCGGCCCGCCGAGGAGCTTGTCGGTCGAGAAGCACACGAGCGCGGCGCCACCCGCCACGGCCGACTGCACGGTGGGCTCGCCGGGGAGGTCGTGGCGCGCGGGATCGAACAAGGCTCCGCCCCCCAGGTCCTTCACGAGCCAGGCTCCGTGTCGAGCCGCCAGCCCGGCGAGCTCCGGGAGCGTGGGGCGCTCGACGAAGCCGGTCTGCCGGAAGTTGCCGGGGTGCACGCGCAGGATGAGCGCGCAATCCGGCTCGTTCGCGAGCGCCTGCTCGTAGTCGCCGAGGCGCGTGCGGTTCGTGGTGCCGACCTCGCAGAGCCGAGCGCCCGAGCAGGCGAGAACCTCCGGCACGCGGAAGCCGCCGCCGATCTCGACGAGCTCGCCGCGCGACACCAGGGCGGCGCGGCCCGCCGCGAGCGCGGCGAGCACGAGCAGCACCGCCCCGGCATTGTTGTTGACGACGAGGGCGTCCTCCGCGCCGCCAAGCGCCGCGAGCGCGCGCTCGGCGAAAGCGGCCCGCACGCCCCGCCTGCCGGTCGCGACGTCGAGCTCGACCGAGCCGTAGGCGCCGCTGGTCGCCGCGAGCGCCGCGACGGCCCGCTCCGAGAGCGGCGCGCGCCCGAGGTTCGTGTGCAGCACGACGCCCGTAGCGTTGACGACGCGCCGCACCCGCGAGGCGAGCAGGGCGCGCGCGGCCCCGGCCACGCGCTCCGACAGCGCTGCCGCGTCGGGAGGCTCGCGCCCGGCTTGCGCCTCGCGCCGCACCGCGGCGAGCTCGTGCCGCACGAGCGCCGTCACGCGCTCGCGCCCAAGGCGACCGACGGCGACCGCGAGCTCGGGGCGCCCGAGCAGCTCGTCGACCTTGGGAATGCGCCGCAAGAGCGCGGCGACCGGGCTCGGCGGCGCCATCCTGGCCATGGGCGACGCAGCATGCCCTGGTGCTCCGCCAGCCGCCAGCCCGCCGAGGCCCACCGGCCGGGACGCCGCGCGGCTCCGCGGACCTCGACGTCGATCGCGGCGATCAGGCGCGAAGGCGGCGCGCGGTGATGATAACGTCGCGCACAGGGGGGACACCGTAGCGCCTACCCGGAAGATCAAGATGACGCCCCACCCTTCCAGCCCACGCGCCCCGCACCCCACCACCTGTGTTCGCACCCGCGCAGCGCGACCCGTCGCGCCCGAGGCGCGGAGCCGCGCGGCCGTCGTGGTCGCCGTCCTCGGAGGGCTCGCTGCCCTGTTCGCCGCCGGGGACAGCCGTGCCGTCTGGCCGCCCCCCGAGAGCGCCACCGCGGACGACATGATGGACCCGTCGAACTGGCCGAACGATCCGAGCTACGGCTTCGGCGAGGACCAGAACGGCAGCTGGCACAACGGGATGTGGCAGTACTTCTCGTTCGTGCCGCCGCAGTCCGGCAACCTCGTGCTCCGGCCCGACGAGACGGCGTCCGGCATGTCGGTCGATCTCGCGTGGCGCTGGAGCATCGGCGAGGACTCGGTGCGCATCGCGATCACCGACTCGGGCATCAAGTGGGACGACCGTGACCTCATCGATCGCGCCTGGCTGAACCCTGGCGAGATGGCGACCCACAAGCCGACCCACGCCGACAGCTCGGCCTGCGGCGGCACGGCCGAGCTCGCGGGCCTCGACTGCAACGGGGACGGGATCTTCTCGGTGTCGGACTACGCCGAGACGCCCACGCTGCAGCCGCCGGCGGGGACCAACCCGGCGGGCGACGTCGATCAGAACGGCGTGCTCGACGCGGGCGACCTCATCCACCAGTTCTCGGACGGCATCGACGACGATCTCAACGGCTACGTCGACGACATCTCCGGCTGGGACTTCATGAAGGACGACAACGACCCGTACGACGACACGCGCTACGGGCACGGGACGGGCGAGGCCAACGACTCGGTCGCGGAAGGCAACAACGGCCGGGACAGCCTCGGTGTCTGCCCGCGCTGCCGCTTCATCGCGATGCGCGTGGGCGACAGCTTCATCGCCGACGTGAACGCCTTCGCCGAGTCGGTGGTCTACGCGACCGACACCGGCGCCAAGGTGATCCAGTGCGCCCTCGGCACCATCAACATGAACCGCTTCGCGCAGGCGGCGCTCGACTACGCGTACGCGCACGGCGTGCTCGCGGTGACGAGCATGGCCGACGAGAACGCGCGCCACCACAACATGCCGGTCACGGCGAACCACACCCTGCCGGTGCACGCCGTCGTGTACGCGCCGGGCAACAAGACGAACAACGTCGAGACCTTCCTGTCGTTCAACACCTGCACCAACTTCGGCGGGCAGAACCTGCTCTCGGCGAGCGGCAGCGGCTGCTCGAGCGAGGCCACCGGCAGGCTCTCGGGCGCGGCAGGCCTGCTGTTCTCGCGCGCCATCGGCCAGGGGCTCAATCCGCCGCTCACGCCCGCCGAGGCACAGCAGGTGTGGTTCACCACCGCCGACGACATCGACGTGCCCGAGTCGCGCCAACCCGACAGCAAGTACTACTGGTCGCAACCCGGCTTCGATCAGCGCTTCGGCTACGGGCGCATCAACGTCGACTCGGCGCTCACGGCGGTGAAGGACCACAAGATCCCGCCCGAGGTCGACATCGTGCGGCCGTACTGGTTCGAGGTGCTGTATCGCGACCAGGTGAGCGACGCGGTCCCGATCCAGGGCACGATCGCGGCCAAGCGCGCCGGCAGCTACGACTACACCGTCGAGTGGGCGCCCGGGGTGCAGCCGCTCGACGCCGATTTCCAGACCATCACCTCGCAGTCCAACGTGCCGGCCACGGTGGTATCCGGCGGGGCCGATCCCCTGGCCCTGCTCGACATCCGCACCATCAGCACCGAGCACACGCCCGACCCCGACAGCCCGCACGGCGAGAACGCGAGCGCCATCACGGTGCGCGTGCGCGCCGTGGCCCACTACGGCAGTCCAGCCGGCGACGTCCCGGGCGAGATGCGGCGGACCTACTACGTGCACGAGGATCCCGACCTCGTGAAGGGCTTCCCGATCTACGTCGGCGACAGCGGCGAGAGCAGCCCCAAGCTCGCGGACATCGACGGCGACGGGGTGCGCGACATCGTGTACGCGACGGGCGGGGGTCTCATCCACGTGCTGCGCGTGACGCCGACGGGGCCCGAGCCCCTCGCGGGCTTCCCGTTCCGCGCCGAGCCCGTGGACGGCCTGCGCACGGCGCCGCCGACACCGAGCACGCCGAGCTACCGCGGCTCGGCAGCCTACGCGAGCGGCGCCGTCGACCCCGACGCGGCCGGCGAAGCCTTCTCGGCGACGCCCGCCATCGCGGACCTCGACGGCGACGGCATGCCCGAGATCGTGGCCACCACGTACACCGGCACCACCTATGTCGTCGGGCACGACGGCGTGGTGCTCGCCGGCTGGCCCAAGCGCCTGCCCGAGGTGCCGAGCTGCCCGCGCGACGGCACCGTCCCCGCGGGCCCCTGCACCGACACGCACCACATCACCGCACGCGGGGCGTTCGCGTCGCCGGTCATCGAGGACATGGACGGCGACGGCGACTACGACATCGTCCAGGCCGCCTTCGACGGCAGCGTCTACGTGTGGGACGCCGCCGGCAACGATCTGCCGGGCTGGCCGGTCGCGCTGCACTACACCGGACCGCTCGGCGGTACCGAGCCGGACTACGCGCGCGTCTTCACGACGCCCGCGGTGGGTGACTTCACCGGCGACGGCAAGCCCGAGGTGCTCGTCGGCTCGAACGAGACGCTCTCCGAGGCCGGGCAGGCCGGCGCGGTGTACCTCCTCGACGGGCGCGGAACGGCGGCGGGCCCCGAGCCGTGGCTGCCGAACTGGCCCGTGACGATGACGTCCCTGAACCTGTTCCCGGTCATCGCCGAGGGCGTGCCGAACTCCGGCGTCATGGGCACCTTCGAGGGCACGCTCGCCGCCGTCGCGCACGGCAACGCCAGCCTGCCGCTCATCATGCCTGCCGATCCGGGCCACCAGGCCCTGCTCGGCTCGAACCCGCCCAACATCCTCCCGGAGCGATTCGACGAGTCCAGCGGCGAGACCAAGCGCGGCGTCGCGTCCTCGAGCCAGTTCGGGCCGCTGTCGAAGGCGTTCCGGCCGAACACGATGCTGCCGCTCTTCTCGCAGCCTTCGCTCGGCGACGTCGATCAGGACGGCACACTCGACGTGGTGGCGTCCGGCGGCTCGCTCAACCTCGCCATCAACCTGCAGACCGGCTCGACCCAGTCCGCACTGCCCGGCGAGCACCTGGTCACGGTGTGGAGCGGCCGCACCGGCCTCATGCTCCCGGCCGCGCCGTTCATCCTCGAGGACTTCTCGTTCTTCAACAGCCAGACGATCGCGGACCTCGACGGGGACGACTACCCCGAGGTGATCCAGGGCTCGGGCGGCTACTTCCTGCACGCCTGGAACGGCTGCGGCAAGGAGCCCGCCGGCTGGCCCAAGTTCACCGGGCAGTGGATCATCCCGACGGCCGCCGTCGGCGACCTCGACGGCGACGACAAGCTCGAGATCGTCACCGGCACGCGCAGCGGCTGGCTCTACGCCTGGCACACGAACGGGCGCAGCGACGGCGTCGTGCCCTGGGAGAGCTACCACCACGACAACCGCAACACCGGCAACGCCGACACGCCGCTCGAGCAGGGCGATCCGGCCCGCCTGGCACCGACGCCCCTCACGACCGAGCTCTGCACCGCGCTCGCGGCGCCGCCCGCCGACCTCGCCCTCGGCGGTGGCTGCAACTGCGCGCTCACGGGCGCGCGCGAGCCGAGCCCCGCGTGGCCGGCCGCCCTCGCGGCGCTCACGGCGCTCGGGGCCGCAGCCGGGCGACGCAGCGCGTCACGCCGCCGCCGGCGCGCCTAGCCGTCGGCGCGGGGTCGTGCGCCGGCCGCCCCACGACGCGCGCGGAACACGGTAGCGCACGACCGGCGTTGGAGGGTCATGGCCGAAGCCATGCCCGCCTGCGCTGCTCTCGGCGACGTGCCCGTCGCCACGCCCGACTCGCCCGCCGGCGCCTGCGCCACGCGCACGGCGCCGCTCGGCCGCGAGCTGTGGGCGCTCGGGGGGCCGGCCATCGCCCACATGCTGCTCGTCACCGTGGTCTTCGCGGTGCAGCGGCTCGTCATCGGCCACTACGACTCGCTCGCGCTCGCGTCGTTGCAGGTCTCGGCGCTCCTCGTGTGGACGCTCTACTCGCTGTTCGGCGCGGTCGGGGTCGCGGCGCTCGGCCTCATCGGCCGCGCCATCGGAGCCGGAGACCGCGCGCGCGCCGCCGCGGTCGCGCGCCTCACGCTGCAGAGCGCCGCGGTGCTCGGCGTGCTCGCGGCGCTGCCGCTCGGGCTGTTCGCGCGACCCATCTGCCGGACGCTCTTTCCAAGCGCCTCCGGGCCGGTGCTCGACGAGGCAGAGCGCTACCTGCTCGTGGTCGCGCCCGCCCTGCCCTTCGCGCTCGTCGAGGGCGCCGCCGCCGCGTGCCTGCAGGGCGCCGGAGACACGCGCACGCCGCTCTACGCGGCCGCGGCCGGCAACGTGCTGCACGTCGTCGTGGCCGCGACGCTCGTGGGCGGCGCGTTCGGGCTGCCCGAGCTCGGTGTCCGCGGCGCCGCGCTAGGGGCGGCCGTGGCGTTCACGGTGCAGGCGCTGTGGCTGTGCCACGCGCTCTATCGGACGGGCTCGCCGCTCGAGCTCCGCGCGCCCGCCACGCGCCGGCGAGCGGTGAGCCGCACGCTCGCGCGCCTCACCTGGCCGCTGCTCGGCGACAAGCTGCTCTACCACGCGGGCGACCTCGCCTTCGTCGCGATCATCGGCCTGGCGGGCGCGAGCGCCATGGCAGCCAACCAGGCCCTGCTCAGCGTCGAGGCAGCGTGCTTCCTCACGGCCGAGGGGCTCGGCGTCGCCGCCGCGACGCTCGTCGCCCACAAGCTCGGCGCGGGTCAGCTCGGGCAGGCGCGCCGCGTGGGGTGGGTTGCCGCGGCCTCGGCGGCAGCCGCGCTCGCGGTCGGCGCGGTCCTGTTCGTCGCGGCACCGCGCCTGCTCGTCGGCGCCTTCACGCGCGACGCCGCGGTGGTCGAGCTGGGCGCCCGGACCCTGTGGGTCGCAGCCCTCGCGCAGCCTTTCATGGGCTTCGCCACGGTGGCGGCGATGAGCCTGCGGGGCGCCGGGGCGTCGCGCACGGTGCTCGTCACCATGGTCATCTCTTCGGTCGGGGTGCGCCTCGGCGCGAGCTACCTCCTCGGCGTGGTGCTCGATCTCGGGCTGCCCGGCGCCTGGCTCGGCAGCACGCTCGACTGGATCGTGCGCGCCGCGGCGCTCGGTATCGCGTGGTGGCGCGGCGGCTGGCAGCGCCCACCCGCCTCCACGGGCGCGCGCCACGCCGCCTGACGCCCGGCTCGCCCGGCTTCAGTCGGCACGACGGCGTGGCTCGGGCTTCACGAGGGCGAAGAGGCCCCCGAGGAGCCCGAGCGCCCCGCTGCCGATCATCACCCACACCGCGATGCCCGCGCGCGCGCCGTACTTCTGGGCGGTGCGCGCCACCTCGTCCGTCGTGGCGGCATGGGCGAGCAGGCCCCACCCGGCGGCAGCCGCGAGCCCGACGAGCATGGCGAGCAGGCCGAGCACCCGTCCGAAGCGCGTGAACGCGCCGAGGACCGCGAGCGCAACGAGCAGCAGCGCCGGCGCGAAGAAGCCGAGAATGGCGCTGCGGTAGCGCGCGAGGTTCTCGTCGATGGAGACCACCGCCTCGCGCGCCTCCGGCGGTAGCTCGTTGCGTCCGCGGGCCACGCCGGCGGCGGCCTGGATGGCGTCCATGCCCTCCACGAGCTGGAACGCGCTGAGCTCGGCGTGGATGGTCCCGTGATCGACCGCGACGACCGGCACGAAGAAGCCGGCGATGCCCGCAAGGCCGGCGATGAGCACGATGAGCTTGGCGATCTTCATGGTTCCGCGGCCGGAAGGCCTCGGTGAGGCTTCCACGGCATCGGGGCGGCGGGAAGGCGGGCGTGGGCGAACGGGCTGCCCACCGAGCGGGGCTCCCCGGCCCGGAGTCTGAAGCCGGGAGCCTGGAGCCCACGCGCGGGCAGAAACCTGGCCGCCGGATCGGGGTGAGCCCTCGCGACTTGACGCTGGCGAGGCGAGACGGTCTCCTTCTGCTTGGCCATGCGACCGCCCGTAGCTCACGCCTGGGTCCCCGCGCTCGGTGTCTGCCTCACCCTCGCCGGCGGTTGCGCCTCGAGCGGCGAGCCCGCCGTGCCTGCCACCACCGTGTCGCCGAGCGCCGCGGCGTCCGGCGCCGAGGGCGCGCCCGCTGCGAGCGCACCCAGGCCGAAGACGGTGCCCACCGCGTGCGCCGAGGCCGGTAAGAAGGAGTGCACGCCCGACCCAGCCTTCGCCAAGGCCCTCTGCGAGGGCGGCTCGCCGACCCTCGCGCTCGTGCTCTTCGCCAAGGGCACGCCCTGGACGCGCGCCTACCTCACGCGCAAGACCGCGGCCTGGAACGCGTCGGGCGGCGCGTCCTCCAACGACGACCTCGCCCAGGACGAGGAGGTGCTGATCCTGCGCGTGCGCGAGCCGAGCACCGGCGGCATCGTCGTGAGCGGCCAGGAGAAGAGCTACGACGCCCTGCGCTGGGACGGCGACTGCGTCACGCTGTCGAGCGGCGAGGTCACGCTCCAGCGCCCCGGCCGCCCGCGGCTTCCCCGCCTGCTCTGGACCAAGCTCGAGAACGAGATGCGCGACGCGCTCCGGGAAAACCCCGCCATCGACGAGGCCTATCGCGCGGTGCGCAAGGAGTGCAAGGGCGTGACGATGGGCTCGGTGTCGAAGGCCTGCGAGGTCGCCGACGGCCGACTGGTCGACGCGGTCGCCAAGCACGTGCGCGAGGGCGGCAAGCTCGCCGCGCCGCGCGAAATACCGTAGCGCGCGCCGACACCCCCTTGCGCTACAGCGAGCGCCTCGGCCCGGGGTCGAGCTTCTGCAGCACGTCGGCGTGCGGGTGCACGTGGTAGTAGAGCGCACGCCGCGGCGCCTCGGCCATGATGCCCTCCCAGGTGCGACGCCGCGGCTTCTTCATCTGGTCGGCGAGAGCGTGCGCGAAGCCGGTCACCGGATCGACGTCCTCGATCAGGATCGCGTGCTGGTGGATGTTGCCGTCGCGCTTCACGCCCTGGATCGCCACCACGTCGCCCGGGGCGAACTCGTCGGCGCGGTCCGCGAGGAAGCGGAAGTAGCGGCCGCGCTCGCGGAACTCGATGTGCTCGGCGGCGCCGAAGCGCTGGAAGTCGAAGGCCTCGGGATGGCTCTCGGCGAACGAGCCGAACGCGATGACACCGCCGCGATTCGCGATGCCGAGGCGATTGAAGTCGAGCCCGCCCACCACGCGCTCGCGCGCGTCCCCCTTGCCGCGGTACCAGGTGCCCGACGCGCGCTCGTAGCTGTCGAGGACGAAGGCGACGCACACCTCGGGCGGATTCGGTCGCCCCGCGGCGTCGAACACGGGGTAACCCTCGCCGTCGTACATGAAGCCGGCGTCGCCCCGCCGGTAGGCCCACTCCCACAGCGGCCGCAGGCGGCCGTCCTCGAGGTGATCCTTGGCCGTCCGCGGCCGGTCGAACGGCAAGGCCTCGCCGACGATGGCGGTCACGCTCTCGCGCAGCGCCCGGAGCGCGCGGCGCCGGGGCGCGTCCTCGGCCTGCCAGGCCGCCACGGCACGCCGTTGCTCGGCCGGTGCGTCGAGGCACCCGAGCTCGAGCGCCGCGCCGTGGGCGACGAGCAGGGCGCGCACCTCGCGTCCCCCGAAGCGCAGCGCGGCCACGATGGCGTCGCGCCGCAGGGCCTCGACGCGCACGCGGTCGAAGCCGACCTCGTGCGCGAGGGCGGGGAGATCGCGAGCGAGAGGCGCCTCGAGCTCGGCCGGATCCACGGCGACGCGATCGCCGTGCAAGAGCTCCGCGGCGCGCCCCGCGAGATCCCCGCTGGCGTAGCGGTACTCGGCCTGCCGCCCCACGCCGACGAGCTCGACCGCGTAGCGGCGGCTCCCGCGCTCGAGCCACAGCTTCGGCTCGTCGAAGAGCAGCTCGAGCGTGACGCCGCGGACGAGCTCGAAGGCCTCGACCGGGTTGTCGCTGTAGAGGTAGCCCTGCCGCAGGAGCGCCGCGCGGAGCGCGACCTTGTCACCGCGCAGGCGCCGCACGAGGCCGTCGAGCCGCTGCCGCCACGCGGCGCTCGCCTGCTCCGCCTCGCCCTCGCGGCCGGACGGCGCGGCGCCGTCGAGCGACACCTTGGGAGCCGCGGCGAGCGCGGTCCGCGCGACCTCCGGCAGCTCGGCCTCGGGTGTCGGCGCGGGCGCCACGACCCAGACCACCGCCTCGCCCCGCGCACGGCCGAGGATCGCCACGCGCTGGCGCTCGAACTCGGGCGCGCCGGGCTCGGCCGGCTCCCGGAGGGCGGTCTCGATGCGCCGCTGGCACGTGACCCTCTCCTCGTCCCAGTCGGCGACGGGCACACCCGGGCGCGGGAGCGGGACCTCGAGGCGCTGCGCACGCTCGCTGCAGCCGCCGAGGAGCAGGACGCCGAGAAGGATCGAGCCGAGCCGCGAAGAAAAAGCGCGTTGCATGCACGCCTCACCTGAGATGTTACCCCACCCGCTGCCGATCCAACGCCGCGCTCGTGCGACGGGCATCCGGGCCGCGGGCCGGCGGGCACGATCGCGTCGCCACCCGGACCGGAACCTGCTCGAGGCGGCTACGACTGCAGCACGCCCTGCAGGGCCTGCCACAGCGACTGCACGCTCTGGAAGCGGTCGTTCGGCGCGACGGCGAGGGCCTTTTTCACCCACTCGTCGATCCGCGCCGGCAGGTCCGGCCGCAGGGCGTGCAGGCTCGGCCGCGGCGCGCGGGTCACCTGGAGGATGAGCTTGTCGATGGTCTGCTTGGGGTCGAAGGGCATCTGGCCGGCGAGCAGCCGGAAGACCACCACCCCGAAGGAGTACACGTCGATGCGATGGTCGATGAGGTCCGGCTTGCCGAGCCACGCCTCCGGCGCGATGTACGCCGGCGAGCCGGCGACCATGCCCTGCATCGTGAGCGGGTCCATCTTCATGTCCTTGACGAGGCCGAAGTCGAGCAGGCGCACGCGGCCGCGCCCGGCGCTGCGGAGGACGAAGATGTTCGCGAGCTTGAGGTCGCGGTGGATGATGCCGCGCGCATGCGCGGCCTCGAGCGTGGTCGCGATCGGCTCGAGCAGCTCCTGGAGCTCGCGCACCGGCATGAACTGGCCGTGCTCCTCGTAGCTCAGCACGTGGCGACCGAGGTCCGTGCCCTCGAGGTACTCCATCACGAGGTACATGCCGCCGCCGGAGGCCTTGTTGAACGCGAACACCTGCACGGCGCTCGTCCCGGACAGCTGCCCCATCGCCCGTGCCTCGCGCTGCATGCGGGTGGCAAAGCCGGGCTCGCGCGCGATGTCGGCGTGCAGGAACTTGATCGCCACCTGGCTCTGCAGCTCGAGATCCATGGCGCGGTAGACCGTGCCGTGGCCCCCCTTGCCGATGGGGCCCAGGATCTTGTAGCGCTCGTCGATGATGTCGCCGGTGTCGTAGGCCATGCACAAGCTCCTGAAGCCTCGCGGATCGGGCCAGCATAGATCAACCGCTCGGGCGCCGCCGCACAAAGCCCGGAAGGGCGGAAGCCCCGTGCCGCACCGAAGTGCGCGCTAAGCACTTGACGTTGCGCGCGACGTAGATAATGTTCGCGGCCGCTCTGGCCATCGCGGCCGGGGCAAGGCTCCGGGCCCGGCCCGGAGGCAACCCGCACGTAGAGCAGGCGGGTAGCTCAGCGGTAGAGCGTCGGCCTTACAAGCCGATGGTCGCAGGTTCGAATCCCGTCCCGCCTACGAGTCAGGAGAGCAGCGGGCGCTCGCCACAGCATCGCAACCACACTTGGGGTGGTAGTTAAGTCGGTTATAACGCCGGCCTGTCACGCCGGAGGCCGCGGGTTCGAGTCCCGTCCACCCCGCCGATTTTCGTGTCACTTTGGAGCGCCTGTATCGAGGACAGGGCGAGGTCGGTGACAGGACCTCACCCCTCGAGCGTCGCGTTCCCGAGCCTGGCGGCCCGCCGTCGGCGGTGACCGCGCGTGCGCCGCACCGCTCGGCTCACGCCGCGTCGAGCCCGCGCGCCCGGCGCCGTGCCGCCTGCCGCTCGCGCGCCTCGGCCCACGGCAGACGGGCGATCGCCCAGGCGAGCCAGCTCGCCCGCAGGTAGAGCGCGCCGAAGGTCGTGACCGCGCCGACGAGCGCCGCCCCGCCGACCGCCGCCGAGTCCGGCAGCGCCCCGCGCAGCGTGAGCACGACCCCGAGCACCGCGAGCGCGACGCCGAGGAGCTGTCGCCACGCGAACGCCGCCGCCGTGCGCCAGCGCGCGCCACCCCAGGCGCCGAGCGCCACGCGCCAGGCGCCCGAGAGCCCGAGATCGTGCACGACGACGGCGACGCGCACGAGATCCTGGTAGAGCGCGAGGAACCAGACGCAGGCGCCGCCGAGGGCGAGACCGCCGAGCCGGCACGCGAGCACCACCTCCGGCGTGGCTCCGAGCACGCGCCCGAGGAACCCCGCGAGCAGGCCCGCGAGCGCGAAGGCGAGGACCTGCGCGAGCACGGTCGCACCGAACAGGAGCGCGAGCGGCCCGAAGCAGCCGGCCCCGCGGCCGAGCGCGCCACGCCGCCCGTCGCCGAGCGCCGCGACCAGGGCGCCGAGCGGCAGGAGCGCCGCGAACGCCGCGCCGACCGCGAGCAGCAGCACCGTCGTGCCGACTCCCGCCAGCCGCGGCAGGAGCTTCACGGCCGCCTCGACCAGCAGCACGCCGCCGGGATCCCAGAGCACGGCGTCGCCCCGCGGGTAGCCGCCGACGAGGTCGCCGACGGCGAGCGAGAGCGGCAGCGCCACGGCGTACGTCGCGGTGGCCCGGAGCGCGAAGAGCGCCGCGAGGGCGAGCCACGCCCCGCGCCCGCGCACGCGTGCGCTCACCACGCGCCGAGCTCCCAGCCGAGCGCGAAGAGCGCCGCCTCGGCGACGAGCGTGCGCGCCCCGACGCTCGTCCGCGCGAGGCTCTCGGCGTTGTTCGTGAGATCGTGGTCGAGGAGCACGTCGTGGTCCGGGTCGACGACCGCGCCGACCAGCGCCGACGGGCCGGCGTACGGGATGCGCACGTGCCGCGCCGCGCCGTCCCAGGGCACCCGGAGCTCGCTCCCGTCCTCGGCATGAAGGGCGACCACGACGGGAAACGCGAGCTCGCCGTGGCGCCGTACGAGCACGCTGCCGCGATGACGTCGCTCGGGCTCGTCGGGCACCTCGGCCGCGCGCGTCAGCGCCTCGACCGCGTAGTCGACCGAGGCGCCGTCGAAGAGGGCGGCCCGCACCATCGCAGCCACGTCGGGCCCGAGCTCCGCTGCGACCGCCGCGAGCAGCGGCTCCGGATCCGGATGGCGGAAGCGCTCGGCGCGCGCGTAACGGCCGAGCAGTGCCCGCACGCGCTCGGCCCCGTACACCCGCCCGAGCGTCGCGAGCAAGGTCGCCGTGCGGCCGTAGACGAGGCCGCCGTAGTCGCCGCCGGTCGCGAAGGCCTCCGCGCTCCGGGCAATGGGCCCGTTCTGCCACACGCGCGCCGCGGAGACGCGCTCGACCGCGGGCAGGCCGACGGACAGGGGGCCGAGCCGCAAGGCCGAGCTCTTTGGCAGCCACGCCTCGAGCGCCTCGGTCGTCGCGTAGCTCGTGAGCCCCTCGTCGAGGAAGGGGTAGCGGTGCTCGTCGTTCGCCACGAGGCCGTAGAACCACTGGTGCGCCAGCTCGTGGGCCGTGACCACCTCGAGATTGCGCACGCCGAGCCACGAGAACGCACGGATACCGCCGGTCGTGATGAGCGTCGGGTACTCCATGCCGCCCGCCTCGCCGGCGCTCGCGGGCGGGTGCACGACGGTGAGGGTCGCGTACGGATAGGGACCGTAGGCGGCGCCGTAGTGCGCGAGCCCACGCACGGCCGTGGCGAGCTCGACCTCGGCGCTCTCCCGCTCGCCCGGCGGGTGCAGCACGGTGATGCGCACCCCGTCGTCGCTCGCACCGGTGAGCTCCTCGAACTCGTCCCATGCCGCGAAGGCGAAGTCGTGCACGCCGCGCTCCGCGTGCCGCACGACGCTCCGCCCGCCCTCCTCGCGCGCCTCGAGTCGCTCGCCCGTGGCACCTACCCGGAAGCCGCGTGGCACATCGAGGGTCACGTCGTAGTCGCCGAAGTCCGCGTAGAACTCGCTCAGGCGGTGGAAGGCGAAGTGCGCCCAGGTCCCGTCGGGCTCGAGGCGCGCGAGCTTGGGAAACCACTGCGCCACCATGTGGAAGGTCCCGGCGAAGCCGGTGCGCGCGACGACGTCGGGGAGCGTGCAGAGCCAGCTGACGTCGAGCGTCAGCTCGGCCCCGGGCGGCAGGGGGCGCGGCAACGGCACGCGGGCGTCGGTCTCGTCGTCGGGGTCGCCCGCGGCGTGCAGATCCGCCGCCGGCCACAGCTCGCGCTCGAGCTCGCGGGCGTAGAGCCGCTCGACGGCGATGCCGCCCGCGTGCGCCGGCGTACCGCCCCCGCGGAAGGCCCCTGTGGCCTCTCGCAGGAACAGGCTCCGCGCCTTGAAGGCGTTCAGGTAGAGGTGCAGGTAGAGCGCCTCGACCGGCGCGGCGCTCGCGTTCCGGAAGCGGATGACGCCCCGGCCGCGAACCACGTGCTCTTCGGCATCGAGCTCGGCGTGGAGCGTGTACGAGGCCACGGGCTCCGGCCGCGGCGCGGCGAGCGGCTCCGGCGCGGGCCGCGGTGGCGAGCCCACGCTCCCGCCCCCGTCGCCCGGAATCGGGTGCGCGGCGCCGAGCCCTGCGACCCGGGTCACCGCCAGCGCGAGCGCGACGAGCGAAGCGCCGCCGGCGAGCTCCAGCACCGCCCGCGCGACGGCCCCCGCGCCGCGCCCCACCACGCGGCTAGGCCCCCTCGAGCCTCAGCACGTTGCGGTCCACGAGGTCCACGAGCACCGCGAGCGCCTCGAGCGCGGGCATGCCGCAGATCTCCAGCAGCTCCTCGATGGTCGTGGGCTCCTCGGCGATGGACACGAGGAACCCGGCGCGGTGGTCCATCGAGTTCCAGAGGAGCCGCTCCCGCGGCATCGCGAGCCGCACCCGGCGCCGCGCGCCGCCGAGTCGGCCGAGGTACATCTGCGTCAGCACGGCGGTGGAGCGCGCGACGACTCCCGCGGCGCGCGCGTCGTCGGGCTCGTCATCGAGCCGCCGGCGTGCCAGCTCGAGCGCGCCCGAGTGGTCGTCGAGCGCCAGGCGCGAGTCGATCTCCTCGTGCGTCGGCACCTTCGACATGGACCGCCCCGTACCTCCCGGTTGGCCCGCCTCAGTGCGGGCGGCTCACCACGCCCTTGAACATGCGGTGGGTGCGGCTGAGGGCCTCGTTCTGCTCCTTGAGGGCCGAGAGGTTCCGGTCCTCGACGGCCCGGCGGGCCAGGCCGAGCACGCCGCGCGCCTTGCCGAGCGCCTCGCGCCCGAAATCGCTCGACGCCACGATGTGCTCGACGTCCGGGAACAGGCGCTCCACCTCGGCGATGAGCTTCTCGACCTGCTGACGCACCGCCTCGAACTCGTCGCTCTGCCGGCGATCCACCAGGTACTCGTCGGCCTTCTCCATCATCTGCTCGATCTCTTCCTCCGAGAGACCGCTCGAGGCCGTCACCTGGATGCTCTGCTCGCGACCCGTCTCGAGGTCCTTGGCCGAGACGCTCACGATGCCGTCGCTGTCGATCGCGAAGGTCACCTCGATCTCGACGTGTCCCTTGGGCGCCGGACGCAGGTCCTTCAGGATGAACTCGCCGAGGATGTTGTTCTCGTCCACGCGATCGCCCTCGGCCTGCAGCACGAGGATCTTCACCGCCGTCTGGTTGTCGCGGCTCGTGGTGAACACCTTCGTCTGGCTCGTCGGAACGGTGGTGTTCTGGCCGATGAGCTCCTCGAACTTCTTGCCGTGCGTCATGATGCCGAGGGCGTGCGGCGTCACGTCGAGCAGGATGAGCTCCTCGCTCTCGTCGAGCAGCGCCTTGCCCTGGATCGCGGCACCGACCGCCACCACCTCGTCCGGATGCACGCCCTTGCAGGGCTCGCGCCCGAAGAAGTCGCCCACCATCGACTGCACGAGCGGCATGCGCGTCATGCCGCCGACCAGCACCACCTCGTCGATCTCGGTGCGCTTGAGCTGCGCGTCATGCAGTGTCGCCTCGCAGATCTCCATGCAGCGCTCGACGAGATCGCGGGTGATCTCCTCGAGCTCGCGGCGCGTGAGGGTGCGCTGCAGGTGCAGCGCCTCGTTGCTGCGGCCGACCGAGATGATGAACGGCAGGTTGATGTCGCTCTCGCTGACGGTCGAGAGCTCGCACTTTGCCTTCTCCGCCGCGTCCTTGAGGCGCTGCAACGCCATGCGGTCCTGCCGCAGCTCCACCTTGTGCTCGTCGTAGAACTCCTTGACGAGCACGTCGATGACGCGCGCGTCGAAGTCCTCGCCGCCGAGGAAGGTGTCGCCCGCGGTCGCGACGACCTTGAAGACCCCGCCCGAGCCGATCTCGAGGATCGAGATGTCGAAGGTGCCGCCGCCGAGATCGAACACCGCGACGAGCTTGTCGATCTCCTTGCCGTAGCCGTACGCGAGCGCCGCAGCCGTCGGCTCGTTGATGATGCGGATGACGTCGAGCCCCGCGATCTGCCCGGCGTCCTTCGTGGCCTGGCGCTGGCTGTCCGAGAAGTAGGCGGGCACCGTGATGACGGCCTTCGTGATCTCGCGGCCCTTGTGCTCCTCGGCGACGAGCTTCATCTCCTGGAGCACCATCGCGCTGACCTCCTGGACGGAGTACAGCTGGTCGCGGAGCTTGATGCGCACGTCGCCGTGCGGGCCTTCGACGATCTCGTAGGCGCACGTCATGCGCGCACTCTTGACCGCGGGACTGTCGAACTTGCGGCCGATGAGGCGCTTGACCGTGTGGACGGTGTTCTCGGCGTTGGTGATGGCCTGCCGCTTCGCGATGTGCCCGACGAGGCGCTTGCCGGCCTCGGTGATGGCCACCATCGACGGGGTGGTCTTGTAGCCGCCGCGGTTGGGAATGACGACCGGCACGCCGTCCTCGACGATGGCGACGCAGGAGTTGGTGGTACCGAGGTCGATGCCGATGACTGGATCTGTCGAGGTGGGCTTCATGCTGCGAACGGTGGAAGGCGGCCGGATTGCGCTCGCCGCACTGTATCACCAAATGTGGGCCTCGCCGCGAGTCCCTTGCGACGCCGCCGCCCTCCGGGGGCCCGCCTGCGCCGGCGCGAGGCCGCTCCGGGTCCGCTCCGGCACCGGGCTGCGCCCGACCCGCGTCGCACGAAACGGCGCCCCGTTGGCGCGTATGTGCCTACACCTTGCGTGGGATCCGCGCGCCCGGCTTCTGGGCCTGAAGCCACGTCACGCTGGAGCCGAGTCCAGCTAGGACTTCGCCCGCGTGCCGCCCGCGCGCTGCTCGGCCTCGCGGGCCATCCGGAGCAGCTCGGCGTCGTGCGGTGCGAGGCTCGAGGCCGCGGCGAGGGCCGCCGCCGCTGCCGCGTGGTCGCCGCGCAGCGCGGCCTCGCGGGCGTGCGCCACGAGCCGGTCGCGGCGCAACGAGCGCGCCCGGTCGGCCACGTCGTCGTAGCGCTGGCGCAGCACCTCCGCGGCGCTCATCGCCACGCCGGGCGGCGGCGCATAGGGAACGTCCGCGGCGTCGGGCGGTTCCGAGCCGAGCGGCTTGAACCGTGTCTGGGTGATGCGCTGGCCGCCCGCCTCGGGCGGAGGCGCGGTGCTGCGCGGCGGCCCCGATCCGCGCGCCGGCTGCGAGGCACGTGGCGCCACCCCGAGCTTGCGCGCGAGCGCGTCGCGACGCGCGCGCTCGGCGGCTGCGGCGTCCTCGGCGCTCCGGGGCGCGGGGACGTAGGTCGCGCGCGGCGCAGGGGGCGGCGGCGCGGAGCTCGCCTCGCCGGTCGGCCTCGAGGGCCTCGGCGGCGGCACGCTGCCGGTGGGCGTGAGGCGCGGAGCGGATGGGATGCTGTCGCGCGCCGGTGGCACGCTCGAACCGTCCGGCGTACGCGCGGGCGCTGCCGGCGGCGGGTCGCTGCGCGCCTCCTTGCGCAGCGCCTCGTAGGCCTGGGTCACGCGCGCGAAGATGGCCTCGATGCGCTTCTTGTAGGTGCCGAGGTTCTTCCGGAAGTGCCGATCCGGGTGATACGAGGGCGCGAGGCGGTGGTACGCGGCGCGGATCTGCCCCTTGGTCGCGCTGACCGCCACGCCGAGCACGCCGTGGTGGTCGAGGTGCTCGAGCTTGTCGTAGAGCTCGCGGATCGCGCGCCGCCGCTCCGGCTCGAGGTCGACGCCCGCCTCGTCGTCGTCGTCCAGGGCACCGGTCGTCGGGGCCGCCGGCGAGGCGGCCGGGGCCGAGGGTGGCCCGAAGACGACGTGCCCGGCGGCCGCGAGCCGGTCGAGCGCCGCCCCGAGCTCGGGCTCCGGGCGGCCGGTGACGAACGAGAGCTCGGACTCGTCGAGCACGCCGTCGACGAGCGACAGCAGGAAGGCGTCCTCGCCGGCGGGCGCGGGGCGTGCGCCTCCCCCTGCAGCGGCGCTGCCGCTGCCCGTGGGCCGTCTCGGGACTCGCGCCATCGGAGCGTAACCTCGCGCACCACTGTATCGCACAATGCGCTCGGCCAACCAGACGGCGGCTCGCCTTCGCCGCGCGAATCCGCAACGCAGCGCGCCATCGACGAGACCGATGGGGCCGCCCCCGGGCCCTCAGGGCTGGGCGCCGAGCGCGTCGCGGATGACCTGCTCCTGCACGTCGATGGCCTGCTGCAGGGCCCGGATCGCGCGCTCGCGTGCCAGCTTGGACTCGGAGAGCTTGCCGTCCTTCTCGAGCGCCGCGGCGCGCTCCTTCTCCACGACGCCGCGCACCTCGAAGAGCCGGCCGCGGAAATGCGTCACCTCCGGTGCGAAGCCGAGCCCCTCGTCGAGGTCGCGCTCGGCGTCGTCGAAGCGCCCGAGCCGGCCGCGCAGCTCCGCGAGCCGGGCGAAGCTGTCGGCCAGCACCTCGCGCACCTCGGGTGGCGGCGTGCCGCCGCCCGGTCGAACGCCCGTCACCAACCGCTCGACCTCCTCGATGGCCCCGTCGAGGTCCTTGTCCAGCTCGAACAGATCGGCGCGGTGGTGCGCGGCGCGCGCCTTCGAGAGGAACGCGAGCAGCACCTCGTCGACCACGCCCTCCGGGCAGCGCTCGGCCTGCACGTCCTGCGACGGCCGCTCGGCGCACCCGCCCGGGCCGAGCGCGAGCCCGACCGCGAGCACGGCCCAGGCGAGGAGCACGCTCCGGCGGCGCATCACCGCACCCCCCACGACGCATAGCGGTTGGCGCGCAGATCGGCCGCGCGGGCGCGGGCGATCCGGTCCATGCGCTCGCTCTCGCCCCCACGCGCCGGGAATGGCTGGGCGGGGTCGAACAGGGCCTGGGTCGAGCGCGCCTGGATGAACGCCGCCGCCGTGGGCGTGCCCGTCCGGCGCTCGCGGTCGAACGCGCCGCTCGTCAGCACGAGCACGAGCGCTGCGGCAGCGGCGAGCGCCGTGCCGAGCGCCACGAACGGCCAGGCGCGGCGCTTCGGGGACGTGCGGGCACGCCCGGCCGGTGGCACCGGCTCGCCCTCGGCCGCGCGGGCGAGCGCGCTCGCCGCGCTCGCGCCGTGCCCATCGCTCCGGGGCTGGGGCTCGCCCTCGGCCTCGACTGCCGCCGCCGCGTGCCGCGACAACGCGCGCTCGAGCAGGGCGGCGTGGGTGCGCGGCGCGAGCGCCGCTGGCGCGTGGAGCGCCCGCAGCGCGCCGGCGAGCTCGGCGAGCGGATGTTCGCCCGCGCCGGCGAGCGCGTCCCGGAGCGCCGCCGCCGCCTCGCACTCGGCGGGGGCGAAGCTCGCTGCCTCGTCGCCGAGCGCGAGCGCGAGCAGCGCCTCGTGGTCGACGGCCTCGAGCGCACCCTGCCCGGCCGCGCCGCGCACGAGCTCCTCGGCCTCGGCGGCGAGCGGGTCGCGCTCGGACCCGAGGTCCTCGCCACCCTTGACGAGTCGCAGCTCGCGCTTCATGCCGCCTCCGAGATGGCGCGCTTGAGCGCAGCGAGGGCGCGGTGCAGCACGACGTCGAAGGTCGGCACGCTCACGCCGAGCGCCTCGGCGGCGGCCTCGCGCGACCGCTCCTCGAGGATGCGCAGCCGGATGGCGAGCGCGTAGCGCTGGTTGATGGTGGCGAGCGCCTTGTCGAGCCGCTGGCGCGATGCCTCGAGGTCGCGGCGCTCGCACAGCTCGGCGTCGAGCCCCTGATCGAGGTCGCGCTCGGCGTCGTCGACGGCACGGCTGAGGTCGGCCGGCTCGAACAGGCTCTCGCGCCGCCGGGCGCGCAGCATGTCGAGGGCGATGCGCATCGCGATGACGCGCAGCCACGGGTACACGCCGCAGCCGCGCCACTCGAACTGCGCGAAGCGCTCCATGACCCGCACGTAGGTGTCGGCGAGCGCATCCTGCGCCGCCGCCTCGCCACCGAGGCGCGGCAAGAGGACCGTGCGGTACAGGGTCGGCCCGTGGCGCCGCAGCAGCTGGCCGAGCGCGGCCTTGTCGCCCCCCTGGGCGCGCGCGCAGAGCAGGCGCTCCTCCTCGCGCTCGACCTCGCGGTCCTTCGGGGGCGCGCTCACGGCCGGCACGATACTCCGCGTCGCCGGCCCAGACACGCCGGAAACGAAGGCCAGGAGCGGTGCCAGCGGCTCGACCTCCGGGGCGCTCACCAGCCGCAGCGCGGGCCGACGGCGCACCGCGCCGAGCGCCACACCGCGCGCCGGCGCGACCGCCGGTGGCGCCGATGGCTGCTGCGCGAAGAGCACCGCCGTCGCGTTCATGACGATCTCAACGCGTTTCCATTGAATAACTTACGGTGTGCCGCGTTCGCGCCGTGCGGCCCGACCGGCGCACCGCCGTACCGGACGAAACTGAGCGGATATCCAGCGGTTGTGCCACGGCGCTCAGCGCCTCCCCGCAGCCCCGCGCCCGCTGCCGAGCGCCGCGAGGCGGTCGCGACAGCTCTTCACGCCGAGCACGGCGCCGTCCGGCGCGAGCACGGGGCCGAGCGCGAGCGACGCGAGCAGCGCCGCGACGAGCAGCGCCGCTCCGGGCTCGCCCTCGAGCGGCGCCGCGTCGAGCTGCCAGAGCCGCGTGGCGCGCGCCAGCAGGACGTCGAAGCCGGCTCCCCCCATCGCGGCCACCCCCTGCGCCGCCCGTGCCCGCACGAGCGGCGCGTCCGAGAGCGGCAGCGTGCAGAGCGCGACGACTCCGCGAGGCACTCCGCCCCCCGGCGGGCCGGCGAGTGGACCCACCCGCACCGTCGCGCGGTCGACGCGCGGCCAGCCGCCGGCCGGGTAGCGCTTCGCCGGCTCGACGGCGAGGGAGGCCGCGAAGAAGCGTGCCGCCTGCGCCACCCAGCGCACCGCATCGATCACGCTCGAGGGCTCGGGCACGAGCACCGAGTAGGCGCGCTCCGGGGGCAAGGGCGCGACGGCGCCCACCACCCAGCCATGCTCGTCGACGCTGGTCATGTCGCGTTCGTCGCCCGTCGAGCGTTCGCCGCCGCCGCAGACGGCGCAAGCGAGCGCGCCATTTTTTCTTCCACACCGCCGGGTTTGCGGCTCCAATACCGCGCGTGACTCCCGCATCGCCGCTCTCCGTCGCGAGCGAACGCTCCGGGCGCGCCACGCTGCGCCAGCTCGTCGAGCAGCACCGGGCCGAGCCTCTCGCCCCTGTCCTCGGGCGCCGCGGCCTCGGCGCCTACCGCGGCTACGCGGAGCTGCTCGGCGCCGTCGACCGGCTGGTGCAGACGGGCGCGCGGCTCGCCACCATCGGCCGCAGCGTGCGCGGCGAGCCGCTGTTCGCTCTCACGGTGGGTGCCGAGCCCGCGCCCCACCGGCGCACGTCGGTCGTGCTCGCGGGCCTGCACCCCATCGAGTGGATCGGGGTCGAGACCGCCCTCGCGCTCGTGGGGCAGCTGCTCGAGAGCCGACTCGGCGACCGCAGTGTCGTGGTGGTGCCGATCGCCAACCCCGACGGCCTCTTGCGCGTGGAGCGCAACCTGCGCGCGCGCCGCTTTCGCTTCGTGCGCCACAACGCGCACGGGGTCGACCTGAACCGCAACTTCGACGCCCACTGGGGCCTCGGGCGGCGCACCGTGCCCTGGGTCTTCAAGCCCGGGGCCGCGCCGTCGAGCGAGCCCGAGGTGCAGGCCATCGCACAGGCGCTCGGCACGCGCCGGGTCGATCGCGCGGTGTCGTTCCACAGCTTCGGCGGGGCCGTCCTCTACCCTCACGCCTACTCGCTGCTGCCGGCCCCGGACGCGGCGGAGCACCGCGCCTGGGCCAGGCGCATCGCCGCCGCCGCGGACCCGCGTCCCTACCGCGCGCTGCCGTCGTCGTGGTTCGGCGTGGGCCTGCGCCAGGGGGGCCTCGAGCTCGATTGGTTCCACGAGCGGCACGGCGCGCTGTCCCTGCTCGTCGAGTGCTCTCGGGGCGGGGTCGGGCTGCGCCCGGGCCGCCTCTTCGACCCCTTCGCGTGGTTCAACCCGCCGAACACGACCGAGGTGGCCGGGCGCATCGCGACCGCGACCCTGCCCTTCGCGCGGGGCGACCGGCTGTAGGAGGCCGCGCGTGTTTCGCCCGAGAGGGCGAGGCGCGAGTCACAGGCTGCGCGTGAGCTGGCTCGCCATGTCGATGAGGAATCCGACCATGCTGCCGTCGAGCGAGGTCGCGAAGCCCACGTCGCGCCCGGCGAGCGCGACCGTGAGCTCGGGCGGTCGACCTCCGAAGCCGAACGCCGAGAACACCCCGAGCACGTAGTTGAGCCGCGCCACGTTGCGCAGCTGCTCGGCGCCCTGGACGGCGGCGTCGCCGTCGCCGTAGGTGAGCGTGCCCACGATGTTGCTCCCCGGCGGCTCGAAGTTGCCGAGCACGCGCACGTAGCGCAGGCCCGCCACGAACGGCAGCTCCCCCTGCGCAGCTGCGACGGCGGGCTGGCCCGACATGTCGCTCACGACGCCGAAGGCCGCGCGCTCGTCGTTGAGGATGATGTGCATCCACGCGGGTAGCTCGTGGTCGACGCGCCCGAAGCGCAGCCGATCGAGGGCGCGCCGCATGCCGGTCTCGTTGCCCGACAGGATTGCGCGGGGCGTCAGCAGCACGAAGCCGAGGTTCGCGACCGTGAAGATCTCGTTGCCCGCGTACTCGGTGCGCACGAGCGGTGCCCCGCCGGGGGTCTGTGCGCGCGCCGCGGCCGCAGCGCGGATGCGCGCCACGTCGAAGTTGCCCTGAAGGACCGCGCAGAAGTCCGCGCCCTGCATCGCGTAGACGGCGCCGGTGATGCGCTGCACGTCGCGTGCGGGGACGAAGTTCGACTCGGGGCCGATGGGCAGCAGGGTCGCCGTGAGCGCGGCCACGTTGCGCCCGAAGCTCGAGGCGAACAGGCGTGCCGCGTCGAGCCGGTAGAGGATGAGCGGGCCCTTCGGCAGGAGCGCGAGCGGATTGCCGTCGAGGGCGCTAGCCTCGACGCGCCGGCCACCCACGAGCGCGAGGCTCTGGTTCTTGTTGCAGCCGACGAGCGCCGCGACCGAGAGCGCCACGACGGCGACGGCGAACCGCAAGCCCCGAAGGTCGCGCACCACGCGCACAGCCTAGCGTCGGTCCCGCGCTCGGGGCATGAAATTCCGAGCGACGCGGCCGCTCAGCCGGAGGCCGCGGCGCTCGACGAGCGCTTCTTGCCGCCCTTCGGCTTCGAGTCGGTCGTGCTGCTGCCCGCGCCCGCGCTGCCGGTGCTGCCGGTGGTCGCGCTCGACCCGCTCGTCGACGCGCTCGAGGTGGAGCCGCCCCCGGAGCCCGCCCCCTCCCCTCCGCCCTTGCCGGGGCTCGGGCTCGAGTAGAGGTCCGAGTACCAGCCGCCGCCCTTCAGGATGAACCCGGCGCCGAGCGAGATCTGTCGCTTCGCCCGGGGCTTGTTGCACTTGGGGCAGTCGCGCAGCGGGTCGGCGCTCATCGGCTGGAACGCTTCCCACGCGTGCTGGCACGCCGTGCAGATGTACTCGTACGTCGGCATTTCGTTCCTCTCGTGAGGGTACTCCTAACGTCCGGGCGCCGCTTGTCAAGCCGCGTCATCATGCGCGGCATCGTCTCGCTCGGACGCAGCTCTCGATCGTGAGAGCCACGCTTGCGCCCCGACGGTGCGCCACGTGCACCCCCGATCTCGCCACGGTAACGTTACACTCAGTGTATGAGCCCAAGTCGCGCAGTCACCGGAGTTTTCCACGAACCGCTTGCACCACCCCGCGAAAACCGATAACTCGACAAGGTGCATGGCGTGACGGTACATGCCACTCTGTGACAATACACCAGGCACCAGTCCCGACTGGTCCTGTCGGTGAGCCAGACCGATGCATATCAAGAAGCTCGAGATCAGCGGTTTCAAGTCCTTCGTGGACCGGACCGTCATCCACTTCGATCACGACGTCATCGGCGTCGTGGGGCCGAACGGCTGCGGCAAGAGCAACGTCGTCGACGCCATCCGCTGGGTCATGGGCGAGCAGAGCGCCAAGGCGCTGCGCGGCCGGGCCATGGCGGACGTCATCTTCAACGGCTCGGAGAGTCGCGCGCCCCACGGTTTCGCCGAGGTCACGCTCACCTTCGACAACAGCGACCCCGCGGGCGCGCAGAGCCTCCCGCTCGAGTACCGCGACTACTCCGAGATCGCCGTCACGCGTCGCATCTTCCGCGACGGCGAGAGCGAGTACCTCATCAACAAGACGCCCGTCCGGCTGCGGGACATGACCGACCTCTTCCTCGGCACGGGCGTGGGGCGCAAGGCGTACTCCATCGTCGAGCAGGGCAAGATCGGCCTCATCGTGTCGGCGCGTCCCGAGGACCGGCGCCAGCTCATCGAAGAGGCCGCCGGCATCACGAAGTACCGCTCGCGCCGCAAGCAGGCCGAGCAGAAGATGGAGCTCACGCGCCAGAACCTCCTGCGCGTCAACGACATCGTCGTCGAGATCGATCGGCAGCTCGGCAGCCTGCGGCGCCAGGCGCAGAAGGCGCAGCGCTACCTGCGCTACCGCGAGGAGCTCGACGATCTCACGCTCTGGGACGCCTCGCACAAGCTGCTCGATTTCGTGGTGCGCACGGCCTTTGGCGAGTCTGCGTGCGCCAACGCCGCGGAGGTCGCGCGCGCGACCCGCATCGCGGTCGACACGCGCGAGGCCCAGATCGAGGTGCTGCGCGCGCGGGCCCACGAGGTCGAGCGCGTCGCCGAGGCGCGCCAGAGCGACTCCTTCCACGCCGACAACGAGGTGCGCGACGTCGAGGTGCGCCTCGATCGCGCCGGCGACCGCGCCCGCCACCTCGCCGCGCGGCTCGAGGCGGCACGCGCCGAGCAGCACGACCTCGGCGAGCGCCTCGCCGTGCTCGTGGCCGAGGAGCGCGAGCTCGAGGCCGGGCGCGACGCCGTCGCCGCGGAGCACGGCCAGCAGGCCGACGCCATGCAGCAGTGCGAGGCCCGCCTGGCCGAGACCCGCCACGTGGCGGACCATGCGGCCGCGACGCTCGCCGAGCTGCGCAAGGCCCAGGCCCAGACCGCGGCGCGCATCGCGGGCAACGAGGCGAAGCTCGCGGCGAGCGAGCGCCGGCGCAGCGAGCTCGGTGCGCGGCGCGAGCGGCTCGCCGGCGAGGAGACCCAGCTCGCGGCCGACCTCGCGGGCATCGCGGGCCGCTACGAGGAAGCGAGCTTCATGGCGAGCGACCTGTCCGACCGCAAGGACGCGCTGGTCGCGGAGCGCGACGCCGCGCGCACCGAGCTCGCGGCGCGCAAGGGCGACCTCGAGCTCGGCGAGCGTGCCCTCGCCGCCGCGCAGAACGAGCTCAACAAGCTACAGAACCGGCGCGGGGCGCTCGAGGAGCTCGAGCGGCGCGCCGAGAGCCTCGGCAAGGGGCCGAAGGAGCTGCTGCGCCGCGGCGACGCGAGCGTGCTCGGCCTCGCGGCCAACGGCCTCGAGGCGGCGCCCGAGCTCGGCACGGCGCTCGCGGGCGCGCTCGGCGAACGGGTGGAGTGCGTGCTCGTGAGCGACGTCGAGCACGGGCTCGCACTGCTCGAGGAGCTGCGTGCCGGCAACCGCGGCCGCGCCACCGTGCTCGCGGCGACGGCGCGCGAGCGACCCGTGGCCCCGGTGCCGGCCGACGGCCTGCGCGCCCTCGTCACGACCGCACCCGGTGACGGCTACGTGGCGCGCGCGCTGCTCGGCGACGCGGTCCTCGTGGGCGACGTGGCCGAGGCCCGCGCCTACTGGGAGCAGGGCGCCCCGTGCGACCTCGTGACGCCCGACGGCATGGTGTTCCACTCCGACGGGCGCATCACCGGCGGCGCCGGTGACGCGCGCGCCGAGGGCATGCTGGAGCGGCGCCGCGAGATCCGCGAGCTCGGCGTGGCCATCGACGAGAAGGCCGCCGCCATCACCGCGCGCGCGGACGAGCTCGAGGGCGAGCGGGCGGCCCTGGCGCGCCTCGGCGCGACGCTCGAGGAGGCGGGCCGCCGCCTGCACGCCGCCGACATCGAGCTCGTCACGGCCGAGCAAGGGCGACGGCGCCTCGAGGCCGAGCAGGCGGCCACCGAGCGCCGACAGGCTGCCGTGGTGCGGGAGCTCGCCGAGCTCACGCGCCAGGTCGACGAGGCCGTCGCCGAGCACGAGGCCGCCGAGGGCAGCCTCGCCGCTGCACGCACCGAGAGCGCGGCGCGCGAACAGGCGCTCGCGGAGGCCGAGCCGGCCGCGACCGACGCCGCCACCGAGCTCGGCCTCGCGCAGGGCCTGCTCACCGAGCGACGCGTGCGACTCGCCGAAGCGCGCGAGCGACTCACCTCCACCGACGCCGCCATCACGCGCCTGGGCGCGAGCCTGCGCGAGCTCGAGGGGCGCATCGCTGCGCTCGACGCCGAGCGGGACCTGGCCGCGCGCGAGCTCGGCGAGGTGGCCGCGGCGATCATGGGGGCACGCGAGGAGCTGGTCGAAGCGCGCCTCGTGGCGCGCCGAGCCCACGGCGCCTTCGAGGAAGCGCGCGTCGAGCTCGACGGAGCCCGGAGCGAGCTCGGCCTCGCCGAGGCCGAGCTGCGCGAGCACCGCGCCGAGCTCGACGCCGCCAACGAGGAGCTGCGCGCGCACGAGCTCGAGCTCGAGCGCCTGCGCCTCGGCCGCAACCACCTCGAGGAGGGCGTGCGCGAGCGCTTCCGCGGCCTCGAGCTCGCGGCGAACGTCGGAGACTTCCACGCGCGGCCCGAGCTCGACGACACCCAGCGGCGCCGCATTCGCGAGCTCGCCGAGCTCATCGAGCGCATGGGGCCCGTCAACCTCGACGCGGTCAAGGAGGCCGACGAGGCCGCCGAGCGGCATCGCTTCTACAGCGAGCAGCACGCCGACCTGACGGCGGCCCTCGACAACCTGGAGCGGGCGATCGCGCAGATGAACCGCGAGTGCAAGCGCCTGTTCCGGCACGCCTTCGACGGGATCAACGAGCGCTTCCAGGTCGTGTTCCCGCGCATGTTCCGCGGCGGCAAGGCCGAGCTGCGCCTCACGAAGCCCGAGGACCTGCTCGAGACCGGCATCGAGATCCTGGCCCAGCCGCCCGGCAAGAAGCTCGGCAACATCGAGCTCATGAGCGGCGGCGAGAAGGCGTTCACGGCCGTGTCGCTGCTGTTCGCCATCTTCCAGTTCAAGCCCTCGCCGTTCTGCATCCTCGACGAGGTCGACGCACCGCTCGACGAGGCCAACGTGGGCCGCTACATCGAGTCGATTCGCGAGATGACCGACAACAGCCAGTTCATCATCATCACGCACAGCAAGCGCACCATGCAGGGCGTGGACGTGCTGTACGGCGTGACGATGCAGGAGCCCGGCGTCTCCAAGCTCGTCGGCGTGCGCATCGCCGAGGCGACCGCCCGGAGCGAGAAGCGCCTCGAGCGGCCCGCCGACGACGGCGTCGCCGCCGTGGCCTGAGAGCGAAGCTGCGGCCGAGCAGGGTGGCGTGGCGCGCGAGCGTCGCGCCGCGAAGCTACTCGGAGCCCCCGTCGCGGGGCACCGACCAGAGCACCTGCATGCTCTGCGGCAGCTCCGGTTGCGAGGCGATGTGGCCGCAGGCGTCGCACTGCCCGGGGAAGTTCCGGTGGTTCTCGCAGCGCTTGCAGCCGCTCAGGATCTCGTGCGTGCGGGCGAGCTCGTCGCGCAGGCGCGTGAGCAGCGCGATGCGCTCGTCGAGCGACGTGAGCTGCTTCTCGAGCTCCCCGACGGCCCGCGACGCGGCCTGCTGCCCACTCTCGGCACGCTGCTTCAGCGCGAGGAGATCGCGGATCTCCTCGAGAGAGAGCCCTGCGGCCCGCATGTCGCTGATGAACTGGAGCCGCGCCAGCTCGCGCTGGCTGAACAGGCGATGACCACCGGCACTGCGCCGCTCCGGGCGCAGGATGCCGGCCTCCTCGTAGAACCGGACGGTACGCAAGGTGTTGTTGGACAGCCTCGCCATGTCCCCCGTCGTCAGCAGGCCGTCCGTGCGCTCGCGCCGGTCGTCCTCGGAGCCCTGGTCGGATTCGCCGTTGGATTTCACCGAGGTCGAGCATAACAAGGCGGCGACCGGACGTGAAGTGGCCGTTACGCGCGGTTGCCTGTCGGCCGCCCGCGGCCTGGTCCGCCCATGCCGCGCGTCAAGTCGGCTCAGCGCCCGCGCAGGCCGAGGTCGATCCCGCTGCTCGTCGCCTTGGGCAGCCCGAAAGCCTGGCCGAAGGTCACGACCAGGCCGTCGAAGGGACTCGGCCGCGGGACCGAGGCCGTCAGCGGGAAGCCCCAGTCGAGGCGCAGCACGGCGCGACCGGCCTGCGGAATGAGGACGCGCAGCCCGAGGCCGGCCCCCTGCTTCGGGCGGAGCGCGGTCCCGTCGAACGCGTCGCCCACGTCGTAAAAGGCCGTACCCGCCACCTGCAGGGTCCACAGCTGGACCGGCAGCGTGCGCAGCTCGAGGTTGCTCGCGACGAGGTTCTCGCCCGAGAACTGGCCGCTCCGGTAGCCACGGAGGCGACTCTCGCCGCCGACCGTGAGGGAGTCGTTGAGGTAGTTGCGTGGCCGGTAGCCCACGGTCCCGTCGTACACGAGCCGCCCGAAGCCGAAGGGCGGGCTCGTGAGACGCAGGCCGACCTGCAGGCCCGCGGAGGCCACCGCCTCGGAGCCTCCGATCTCGAAGTCGGCGGACGCGGCGCCGTACACGCGCACGAGCGCCCGTGCCGGCGCCGCGGTGTACGACGCAGCGGCCGAGACCTGCACGAGGTTCCGGCTCGAGCCGAGGGCCCGCACCACGGGGTGGACGCCCGCGAACAGGTCGAGCCCGAGGGCGTAGTCCTCCTGCAGAGCGAGGGTCTCCGCGTCGAGCAGCGTCGCGTAATCGGTGCCGTGGAGGCGGTAGCCCAGCGTCGGTCCGACGCGCACGTCGCTCACCGGTACCGAGTCGGCGAGGAACTCCTCGACCGCGCGCGGGTCGTAGCTCGAGAGGTCGCCCGGGTCGTGAAGCCCGCGGTCCACCTGCCAGCCGAAGGTGATGTCGTGCCGGTAGTCGTCGCCGAAGGAGCGCGTCGCGGCGACGCGACCGCTCAGCCGATCGGTGGCGTACACCCACGGGATGCCGTCCTTGCCCGGCGTCGACCGGGCGTCGAAGCGCGCCACCTCGACGCCGATGTAGCGGCGCGTGATCTCCTTGTCCCAGGCGAGGCTGAGCCCCCACGCCCATGGCTGCTGCAGCGAGTACGAGGGCAGACCGAAGGTGAACGAGCCCTCGGTCCCCTCGATCGCGCCCGTCTCGTGGCTCAGCGCCACGTTGGCGTTGGCGCGCAGCAGGTGCCGCGTACCGGCCAGGTGCGGGTCGAGCAGCTGCCCGCCCACCCGCGACGTGAGAGGCAGCCACTCGTAGTCCACGAACACGCCCCGGTGGGTGCCGGCGAGGTTCTCCTCGGTGGGCTGCACGTACAGGTGCTCGAGGCGGCCGCCCTGGAGGCGGATATCGGAGTTGAGTCGCAGGCTCCACGTGTCCTTGACGACGACGAGCATGCGCACCGCGTCGGGGCGGGTGCCGCGCACCGGCACGAGCAGCACCACCGAGAACTGGCGGCGCTCGCGCAGGTTGCGCTTCGTCTCGTCGACCGACACCTGGGTGTAGCGCTCGCCCTTCGCGAACAAGAGCTCGCGCGCGACGATGTGGTCGCGCGTGTTCGTGTGCAGCCAGTTGAGGAAGTCGGGCAAGGGATCGCGCTCCTCGATGACGTCGAGCACCGCGATCTCGACCGCCTCGATGGTCTTGCCCTCGGGCTCCGGATCGACGCTCGCACCGCGCTCGCCGAGCACCGCGTCGAGCGTCTCCCGCTCGTAGCCGGACACGCCGTCGTCACCGCCGGCGACCGCCGGTGCGAAGCCGAGCGTGGAGCACGCGGCCGCGAGCGCGAGGGTGAGCCGGGGCAAGGTCACGAGTTCGTCTCATGGCCTGTACCACGCAGGCGCCACCGGGCGCGCGACGTTTTGCCCCCCCGGCTCGTGGCGCGGCGTGATAACGGGTGCCCATGCGCATGCGCAAGGTGCTCGTGGCCGCACACGGCCACTGCTTCGACGGCCTCGCGAGCGCCGTCGCGTTCACGCACCTGCGCTCGCACCTCGACCCGCGCCCGGTGCAGTTCCGCTACCGCTCCTGCGGCTACGGTCCCACCATGCAGACCGTGCCCGAGACGTGGCTGTCGTGCGACGAGAACGCCATCGTCGACTTCCGCTACACGCCGAGCGACCGAGTCACCTGGTACTTCGACCACCACGTGACGGCCTTCGCCTCCGACGCGGAGCGCGAGACGGCCCACGCCGAGGGGCGCCGCTGCTTCTTCGACCCCGCCTATGGGTCCTGCACCAAGCTCATCGCCGACGTGGGGCGAGCCCGCTTCGGCGTCGGCTTCGACGCCTTCGCCGAGCTCGTCGACTGGGCCGACAAGATCGACACCGCGCGCTTCGCGTCCGCCGCCGAGGCGATCGACCGCACCGATCCGGTGATGCAGCTCGGCGCCGTCATCGAGCAGCACGGCAACGTCGAGCTCTACTCGATGCTGGTGCCGCTGCTGCTCGAGCGACCCCCGGCCGAGGTCGGGCGTGACGGCGCGGTCCAGGCGCTGTGGGCTCCGCTCGCCCAGGCGCACCGCGCCTGTCTCGCGCGCATGCAGGCGCGCGCCGAGCGGCGCGGCGAGGTCGTGTTCGTGGACCTCAACGAGGCGGTGCTCGAGACCAGCGGCAAGTTCCTCGCCTACTCGCTGGTCCCCGACGCGCGCTACTCCGTGTCGCTCGTGCGCATGAAGCAGCACTTCAAGGTGTCGGTCGGCTACAACCCGTGGTGCGGTCGCGCGCGGGCCCACGACATCGCCGCGCTATGCCGGCGCTACGGCGGCGGCGGCCATGCCGTGGTCGGCGCGGTGTCCGTGGCGATCGACGACCTGGCGGGCGCGCAGCGCATCGCGAGCGAGCTCGTGTCGGAGCTCAATCGTTGACCGCGTGGCACGCCCTCGGGCGCCCGCTCGTGCTCGGGCACCGCGGCGTGCGCCGCCCTGACGGCCCGCCCGAGAACACGCTCGCCGCGATCGCGGAGGCGGAGCGACAGGGCGCGGACGGCGTCGAGGTCGACGCGCGGCCGTGCGCCGACGGCGAGCTCGTGGTGGCGCACGATCCCGGTCTCGAGCGCGTCACGAGCGGCCGCGACGGGCGCGCCGTCGCTGCCCTGTCGCGACGCGAGCTCGGGGCGGTCGATCTCGGCGGCGGCGAGCACGTGCCCACCCTCTTGGCGGTGCTCGACCACTGTCGCGCCCGCGGCCTGGCGCTCAACGTGGAGCTCAAGCACGACGTGCCGGACCGGCGGGCGCTCGTCGTCGCCGCGGCCCGAGCCCTCGGCGGGCACGACCCGGCGCACCCCCTGCTCGTCTCGAGCTTCGACCCCGTGATGCTGCTCGGCCTGCGCCTGCTCCTGCCGCGGCAGCCCGTCGCCTTGCTCATGCACCGCGACTGGCCCGCCGGCGAGCCGGCGCAGCACGCGCGTCCGAGCCTCGCCGCCCGACTCCCGCCAAGTGCACGGCGGCTCGTCTCCCGCGCGGCGCTCGCCGCCGTCGCAGCCGCGGCGGTACACCCGGAGCGCACCCTCGTGACGGCCGCGTCGGTCCGCGCCTGGCAGGCCCGCGGCCTGCGCGTCCACGTCTGGACCGTCGACGCGGCAGCCGAGGTGCGCGACCTGCATCACCTCGGGGTCGACGGCTTCATCTGCGACGCCCCGGAGCAGGTGCGGGCGACCCTCGACGCGCTCGGCAGCACCGCGCACGAACGCCGCGCCACACCGTGACGCGGCGCGCTCGGTGCGGGCGGTGTCGGGCGGCTCAGCGCGACGCGTCGTCGCACTCGACCCGCACGCGCTCCGTGCCGGGGGGCAAGGTCTGGTAGAAGTAGCCCTGCTCCACCGGCGGGTTGAGATCGAGGCTCTTGTACTGGAAGATCACGTCGTCCGCCGTGCTCGGCACCTCGACGCGGATCGAGCGCGGGACCTCGATGTCGCACGGACCGCCGCTCGGCGGCACGTCCTCGTCGACCCCCATCTCGTCCTCGAGGGGCTTGGCGGTGTGGGCGACCTCGTGGTTGCGCAGCTCGGCGTCGTAGAGGACGTAGCCCTCCTGCTGGGTCGTGACGCCGACCACGCGCAGCCGCTGGTCCTGCCACGGCTTGTCGAAGTCGTCCTCGTGGACGCCGAGCCGTACCTCCTGCTCGGCGTCGTGGTTGCCCTTGATCCGCACGCGGTAGAAGCCGTCGGAGCCGTCCCACGCGAGCGTGGCCGCCTCCGGCTGGTGCGCGAGCAGCGGGGCCTCGCCACGCAGCAAGGTCACGAGCACGTGTCCGGGCACCGGCACCTTGGTGAGGCGCGCCAGGTTGCAGGCGCTCGCGGCCCCCTCGAGCAGCTGCTTCTGCTGGAAGTCCAGCATCTGGAACTCGCGGCTCGTGGAGGTGAGCGTGAAGAGCATCGCCCCGAAGGGGTTGATGACGTCGATGCGGACACGCGCCGGATTGAGGGCGAAGATCGAGATCTCGCCGCGGACGCGCCCTTGATCGGGCGAGCGGTGATCGATCTTGCCGATGCCGTGCACCCCGTTGGCGCACGCGAAGCCCTGCTTCATCCGCACGAGCGCGTCCTCGGCCGTCGGGAACTGGAACTTCGGCGGCGGGTGCACGCAGCCGCCGAGGCAGAGCGCCAGGGCGGCCACGAGCCCACTCGCCCCGGCGCGCCCGGGCCGGCTCACGCCGGCCGGCACGCGCCGAGCTCCGACGCGCGGGCTCACGATGCCCGCAGCGCCTCGAACAGGTCGACGTCGGGAATGGCGACCGGGTGCTGCGCCCGCACCACCGCCACGCCGTGCTCCTCGCACAGCCGCGCGAGGCTGGGCCCGTCGATCAGCACGACCGGCGGCGTGCCGCCGGAGCTGGCCTCCTCGCGGGCGCCGTTCATCGCCTGCCCCGCGGTGACGAGCCAGCCCATGTTGGCGCCGCCGAAGTGATGCATGCTACCGCGCAGCTCGGTGACGCGCTCGCGCCCGACGTCGCGTCCGTCCTTGCGGATGGCGATCGCGAGCTTGAGGCCGTCACCCACGGCCACCGGGCCCGGTGCAGCACCGGCCGGCGCGTGGAGCACGCCGGAGAAGTGCGCCTCGGCCGGCGCCGTGCCCGGAACCCTCACGGCGCGCATGCGACTCACGCCCACGCGCTCGAGCGCGAGCAGGCAGAGCTCGACGAAGGCGTGCCCCGGCAGCTCGGCGAGCTTGCGCTGCAGAGTGCGGCGGGCGGCGTCCCGGTAGCGACCCACGGCCGCGACGGCCTCGCGCTCGAGCCGTGACAGCTCGCCGTCGAGCAGCCAGTCGGTGAGCCCGACGCGCCCGCCGGCGAGGCGGAAGCGCGGCCGCTGCCCGGCCGCGAGGCGACGCGCGTTGTCGGCGCGGACGGCAGCGGCGACCTGGGACTGCACGATCTGGGGGTCGCCCGTCAGCCGGCCGCGGCGCAACGCGGTCTCGGCGATCTGGCGCAGCGACACGGGTCCGACGGTGCGCTCGAAGCTGCCGAGGATGCCGGCGACGGCGTCCGAGAGCTCGCGGCCCGCGAGCAGGTCGAGCGACACGCCCTCGTTCGCACCCGTGAGCTCGATGACCTGCGGTCCGCGTGCGGGCCCCTCCTCCGGCTCTTGCGCGCCCTCCGCGAAGGCGGGCGTCGTCGTGTACGAAGGCAGCCCCTCGGCCGGCGGCGTCGCGACGGGCCCGCCCTCGGGTCCGCGCACACCGCGACGGCGACGGCGACGGCGGCGCTTGCGCCCGTCGCCTTCTCCGGCCGCCTCGTCGGCCTCGGTGAGGCGCGCGAGGATCGGCTGGTCGTCGTCCTCCTCCTCGGCGAAGAGGTCGGAGGCACCGGCCGCGAGGTCGGCTCGCATCGCCTCGTCGGGGTGGCGTGCGAAGTCTTCGTCGCCGTCGAGCGACCGCACGATCACGGCCTCGCCGTTGCCGGCGCCGCTCCGGGCGCGCGGCTCGCGGCCACCCTGGCGACCACCGCGCTCGCGGTGCCCCTGGCGACCGCGCTCGGCGGGTCGGTCCCCGGCCGCGCGCGGGCCGGCAGCGGGCACCGCGGGGACCTCGGGCGGCGTGACCGCCTCGACGGCTGCCTCCGCGATCGGGGCCTCGCCGAGCTCCGCGCCGACCGGCGCCTCGGCGGCGCCCTCGAGCTCCACGGCCTCGTCGACGACGACGTCGCGCTCCTCGACCTCGGGCTCCTCCTCGTCCGCTCGCCTGCCCTCGAGACCGCGGTGGAGCGTCTCGTCGTCCCACTCGCGCAGGGCGAACACGCCCGGCTTGATGCGCACGAGCGGGTTGTCGTTACCCTCCTTCTTCAGCGTCGCGGCGAGGCGCGCGCCCATCGTGACCTCGGGGCTCTTGCCCACGTGGCTGAGGAGGTTCTTCTCGATCGCCAGCTCCGTGATTTCTTTGTAGTGGAGCGGCCGGCCCACGAGGCGCAGCACCTCGCGAGCAGCATCGGTGAAAGTCATGTTCGTTCCGTCCTTCGCGCATGCGGGCGAACCGCGCCGGCACACGCCCTTTGGGAGGCGCCCCTCCAACCCCGACTCGGGGTCGCCTTCGTGGGGCCGCCGTTCTCGTGGCGCCCCCGAGCACGGCCGCGTGGTCGGCTCGTAGAGCCGCACCGGCACCGTGAACACGAGCGCGGCGGCCCACGCAGCATGCGGGGCCACCACCCTCGTCGGGGGTTCTGCAGTCACTCGAGGTCGCTAGGAGCGGCCCCGAGGCTCAAGACGCGCGTGCCGCCGGGAAGCGCACACACTCCCACTCAGCGGGACACGCGGATTGGCGAGAGGCGTGTAACACGCAGTGCCACGGGCGTCAACCGCGTTCGGGTGGGTCGCCAGAAACGCGGCGCAGCGTGGTGTGGCGAGAACCTCACGGCCTTGCGGTGCTGGGGTTCGCAACCCCGTTCTGTTGCCACCGGAACCAGTCCACGATGGCCGCGGAGTCGTAGATGCCGTCGGAGGAGTCCCACACGATGAACTCCACGGTGAGGATCTCGCCGGGCAGGATCGGCGACTGGGTGGTCATCCAGCCCGTGCCCCCGCCGACCGTGGTGGCCATGCCGCACGGCATGCCGAAATCCTGATCGCCGTAACCCGTCGCGCCGAGGTCGGTCGTGCCGCCCGAGCAGAAGTTGAAGCCGGGCGTGCCGAAGCACCCCGTGGCGCCGGCCATGCAGCGATCGAAGAAGTTGAGGTTGACCGACCCGGGAGTGCCCTGCGCGTCGAACACCACGTTGCGGTTGTTGGGCAGTCCGCTCGCGCCGGTCGTGACGAGCACGACGTAGAGGTCGTTGTAGACCGAGCAGGCCCACTCCGGGTACTCCGCGGACCAGAACGCCGAGTCGAAGGCGAAGCTCGCGGCGTTCGTCGGTGTGCGCAGCCGGAGCTTCAGGTTCACGGGATTGAAGGCGGTGCCCGAGACCGGCAGCGGGCAGCCGACCTTGTTGGTCGGGAAGCCCGGGGGCGTCCCCGAGCTCGTGCCGAGGTCGTTGCCACCCTGCGGCGTGCCGTCGACGAAGTACGGTTGCGACGGGGTGGCCGCGTAGCCAGTCGACAGGAACACGAAGTTCTGCGCGTGGCGCGGCCCGACGGCGCTGCCGAACGCCGTGATGATGCTGTGCGACTGCGCCGAGGGCGTGCCGGTGCCGTTCGCGAGGCGGAACTCGGCCGAGACGAGGCCCCACTTCTTGTTCGCGCCGGTCGCGTTCTCGGTCGTCGTCTGGCAGATGTCGATCGCCTTGGCGTACTCGATCGGATCCTGCGAGCCGTACTGGAGGCCGTTGCCGCAGGTCACGGCCGGATTGTCGGGCGCACCGTCGCAGTCGTCGTCCGCACCGTTCGGGAAGTCGAACGCCCCGGGGTTCACGAGCGGATTGCCGTCGTTGCAGTCGTTGTCGCAGGTCGAGTAGCCGTCGCCGTCGTTGTCCGGGCACGCGACGTCGCTCGGCACGTCGATCGGCACGTCGATCGGCACGTCGATCGGCACGTCCTCGATGACGTCCGCCGCGTCGCCGGCGTCCTCGAGAATGCCGCCCGTGCCACCGAAACCGCCCGTGCCACCGAAACCGCCCGTGCCGCCGAAACCGCCCGTGCCGCCAAAACCGCCCGTGCCGCCGAAGCCGCCCGTGCCCCCAAAACCGCCGGTGCCGCCGAGGCCACCCGTGCCGCCGAGGCCGCCCGTGCCGCCGAGGCCACCGAGACCGCCCGTGCCCCCGAGACCGCCCGCACCGCCCCCGCCCTGCGCCGACGACGTGGTCTGCTCACCGAAGTCGAGGTCGATGTCGGTGCGCGCTCCGCACGCGCCCGCCAGCCACACCCCCGGCAGCGCCATCGCCCCGAGCACCACGCCCCAACGCAGCTTGTTCAAAGACGTGCTCCTCGCCCGTGCCAAGCAAGACCTTCGGGGACTCTACCAGAACGCCGGCGCGCGCGCCCGAGGCTCGGGCGCGGACCGCTCAGCGCGCCAGCATCGCCTTCGCCTCGCCGTAGAAGGCCGCCACGGCTTCGTCGATGCCGCCGGTCTGCGTGCCGCCCGCCTGGGCCATGTCCGGGCGGCCGCCCCCCGAGCCGCCCACGAGCTTCGCGATCGGCCGGATGAGGTCGCCGGCCTTGAGCTTGCCGGTCGCGGCCTTGCTCACCGCGAGCACGAGCTGCGCCTTGCCGTCGGTGACGCTCGCCGCAAGGACCGCGGAGCCCCCCGAGGCACCCGCCGCGAGCTTGTCGCGCAGCTGCTCGCAGAGCTCGCGCAGGCTCGCCATCGTCGTGGCATCGGGCGCACGAAGCGCGAGCAGGCGGACGCCGCCGACCTCTTCGGCGCGCGCCGTGGGGTCGCTTGCGCCCGCGGCGCCGCCCGCGCCCGCGAGCAACTGCTTCTCGAGCTCCGAGATGCGCCTCTCGAGCTGCTTCTCGCGCGCGAGGATCTTCAGGATCTTGTCGGTGAGGTCGCCACCCTGCGCCTTGGCCGCGACGCGCGCCCGAGCGAGGTCGTCCTCGACGGCGCGCAGGTGCGCGAGCGCGTTCTTGCCCGTCACGGCGAGGATGCGCCGCACGCCTGCCGCCGTGCCGCCCTCGCTCGCGATCTTGAAGAGCCCGATGTCCCCGAGCGCGCGGCAGTGGGTGCCGCCGCAGAGCTCGATCGAGTCACTGGTCATCGTGAGCATGCGCACGACGTCGCCGTACTTCTCCTCGAAGATCGCGACGGCGCCACGCCGTCGGGCCTCGTCGATGGGCAGAACGGTGGTCTCGACCGGCGCGTTGTCGAGGATCTTGCCGTTGACGAGATCTTCGACGCGCAGCAGCTCCTCGCGCGTCAGCGGGTGGTTGTGCGCGAAGTCGAAGCGCAGCACGTCGGGGCCGACGCGCGAGCCCTTCTGCTGGGCGTGCTCGCCGAGCACCGTCCGGAGCGCCCAGTGCAAGAGGTGGGTCGCCGAGTGGTTGCGGCGCGTCGCGGCACGGGCCTCGTGCGACACGCGCAGGGCGACCTTCTGCCCGACCGCGAGCTTGCCGGCGACGACGCGCGCCCGGTGCACCGTGGTGTCGCCGAACGGCCGGTGCGTGTCGAGCACGGCGACCTCGAGCTCGCCGCCCTCGAGCGCCGCGACGACGCCCACGTCGCCGACCTGACCGCCGCTCTCGGCGTAGAACGGGGTCACGTCGGTGACGAGCTCCACGACGCTCCCCGCCTCGGCGCACTCGACGCGGCGCCGTGTCTCGCGCCCGTTCGCACCCGTCTCGCACAGGGCGAGCGCCACCACCGTGCCGGCGTCCTCTTCGCGGTCGTAGCCCGAGAAGCGCGTCTTGCCGGCCGTGGCCGCGAAGGCGCGGTGCACGGGGTCGACGGCCGCGGTCGGGTCGATGGGGCCGTCCACATCCTCCGTCTTCTTGATGATCGCCTCGGCGCCGGCCGCGTCGGCGGTGTAGCCCTGCTCGGCGGCGATGATCTCGGTGAGATCGACCGGGAAGCCGAAGGTCGTGTACATGTCGGCCGTCACCTCGGCCGGCAGGCGCTTCTGCCCGGCGCGGCGCAGATCGTCGAAGCGCTCGTCCAGGATCTTCATCCCGCGCTTCAGGGTCGCGCGGAAGCGCACCTCCTCGCCCTCCGTGACGCGCAGGATGAGCTCCTTGCGCCGCGCGAGCTCGGGGTACTCGTCGCTCATCGCCGCGACGACCTCGAGGGCCACCTCGTGCAGGAAGGGCTTCTCGATGCCGAGCCGATGACCGTGCCGGATGGCACGCCGCATCACGCGCCGCAGGACGTACTCGCGCTTCTGGCGGTCCGGCATGACGCCCTCGGCAATGAGGAAGGCGGTCGTGCGGGCGTGGTCCGCGATGACGCGCATCGACATGTCGTCGGGCGCGGCGCTCGCTCCGTAGCGCTTGCCCGAGAGCCGCGCCGCGCAATCGACCAGCCGGCGCAACAGGTCGCAGTCGTAGTTCGAGCGCACGCCCTGCAGCACGCCGGCGAGTCGCTCGAGCCCGGCGCCCGTGTCGATGCTGGGCGCAGGCAGCGGGGTCACGGCAGCTCCCGGCGTCGCGCGGTCGTACTGCATGAACACGAGGTTCCAGATCTCCGTCCAGCCGGCGCCGTCGAGCCCGGGCTCGGCGCCGAAGCGACCGAGGTCGGGCGTGTCGCCGTGGAAGTAGTGGATCTCCGAGCAGGGGCCGCAGGGTCCGGTGTCGCCCATCGACCAGAAGTTGTCCGCCATGCCGAGGCGCAGCACGCGGTCGTCCCCGAAGCCCGTGACCTTGCGCCACAGCGCCGCCGCCTCGTCGTCGGCGGCGAACTCCTTCTCGCCGGCGAACACCGTGACGACGAGCCGCTCCTTCGGGATGCCGTACACCTTCGTCAAGAGCTCCCAGGCGAAGGCGATCGCCTCTTCCTTGAAGTAGTCGCCGAAGCTGAAGTTCCCGAGCATCTCGAAGAAGGTGTGGTGACGCGCCGTGACGCCCACGTTCTCGAGGTCGTTGTGCTTGCCGCTGATGCGGATGCACTTCTGGCTCGAGCAGGCGCGCTTGTAGCCGCGCGCGTCCTTGCCGGTGAACACGTCCTTGAACTGGACCATGCCCGCGTTGACGAACATGAGCGTCGGGTCGTTCTGCGGAACGAGCGGCGCGCTCGGGACGACCTCGTGCCCGCGCTCGCGGAAGTAGTCGAGGAAGGTCTTGCGGATCTCGGTGGCAGTGGTGCGTGAAGAGGACATGGCTCTGGTGCGCTAACAGGGCTCGCCGCGGGCGGAAAGCCCTCCGGACGTCCCCCAATCCGGCGGCAAGGTTCTTGCCGTGCTCTGGGGCTCCAGGCTCCCGGCTTCAGACTCCGGGGCCGGAGAGACCCACACCCAACGGGACCCACACCCGCTGGGTGAGCAACCGGCGGTCGGCTCGGGACGGACTTCCCTCCTGAAGCCCGAAGCCTGCAGCCTGAAGCCGCCGCGCTTGCGCGGGATCAGGGAAGTCGTCGGCTCTCGGCCGTCGGTCATGACCCCGCGCGGCCCTTCGGGCTCGAGCCGCAGACGAGCGGCGGACCGCCGTGCGTCGCGCCCGTTCGAGCGACGAGCCGCGCCCGGCGTGGCGCGCGGCGGGCGGCGGGAACCCGACCTCTCAGTACAGGATGCCGAGGAACCAGCGCGCCATGAGCGCGATCTTGGTGTCGAGCGGGTTCGTCGGGTCGTACTGCGCGTAGTCGTCCTTCTGTGCCTGCAGGAAGCCGAGGCCGTCGAGCGGGAAGAGCACGCCGAAGTCGACCTGCGTGAAGAAGCCGCCCATCTTGTCCGGGTCGTCGTTCATCACGCCGTCCTTGGCCTGGTAGAAGGCCTTGAGATCGATCTCGACGCCGAGGTCGCGCGCGTGCCCCGGGGTCTGCATGAACTCGCTGGCGCGGCTCCAGATGAGACCTGCGCCGGCGCCGACCCGCTGGCCGTCCGGGTCGCGCAAGAAGTCGTACTCGACCGAAGGCTTGAAGTAGTACGCGCCCTGCACGCGCTGCAGGATGTTGCGGAACAGGATGAGGTCCACGCGGTAGTTCGGGTGGAACCGGAACTCCGAGTAGGTGCGGTTCGCGGTCAGCTGCGGCTGCAGGCCCTCGCCCGTCGGCACCAGGCTCTCGAGGTCGTCGTCGCCCGTCGCGTAGCCGCTCGCGAAGCCGATGCGCAGCCGGTCCTCGATGGCGCGGAACTCGGCCTCGCCGGCGATGCCGAACTGGCGGATCTTCCAGCCCGGGTCCTCGGTGTCGTCCGGGTTGCGGTAGTCGGTGCCCGTGCCCGCCAGGCGCGAGGTGTTCTCCATCGAGCCCCAGATGAGCGCCGCCTCGACGTCGAAGCGGAAGCCCTTGTACATGAACTGGAACCAGCTGTCGGGGATGAAGGCCTCGGCGCCGCGGCGCAGATAGCCCGCCGAGACGTTGCTCGACGACTGGCCGAGCGAGGCGTCGTTGCAGACCTCACCCGTGTTGCAGGCGAGCTCGTTGACCAGGCCCTGGCGGCGGTAGACGAAGTACGTGCCGCCGTTGAACACGGGCTGGCCCTCGCGCAGCGCCTTGCGCTGCAGCTCCGGGTTCATCTTGCGCACCACGATGAACACGTACTGATCGACGTCGTCCTTCTGGGCGAGGTCGTAGGGCTGGCCCTGCTGCTCGTTCACGGCCGCGCTGATGGCGCCCTCGTTGGCGAAGTCCCAGGCGGCCCCGAAGTACAGGTCCCACGCCTTGACGCCGGTGACGAACATGAGGCGGTCGGAGGTCGACTGGTAGTCGGCGTCGTAGCCCTCGCCGCCGTTGACGAGCATGCCGATGCCCCAGTGGCTCGGCATGCGCCCGAAGCGCAGCTGCCCGATGGGCGTCGCGTACTCGCCCCACACGCGCTTGACGGTGATCGAGTCCTTCAGGCTGTTCACACCCGAGACGGGCGCCCACTGCGTCGACACGAAGGCGCCGGTCGGCGAGTAGCCGCCGCGCGCGACGACGTGGTAGCCGCCGAGGCTGCTCGGCTCGTTGACGTAGCCGTCCGGCGTCGAGCCGAGGACGACGTTGTCGAGCAGATCGACCTGCGTCATGATGCGCAGGTTGTCGGAGATGTGGAGCTCCGGCGCGAAGCGGAAGCGCATGTTCGCGCCTGCCTGCGTGTTCGACTCGCACGCCTCGGGGACGAGGGGATCGTCGCCGCAGAGCGCGACCTGGTGGCGGTTGCCGGCCGCGTCGATGAAGTCGTTGTCCGGGGGCTGGGGCCAGATGGCCTTCACGTCCTTGCGGCCGAGGGCGAAGTTGTGGAACAGCTCGGCGCGCACACGGTAGTAGCCGTGGAGGTCGAACACGGGCGTCGCCTTGGTCCACCAGTCCTCGGCGTAGACCTCGCTCGGCCGCTCGGCGACCTCGCCCTTCTGCGTGCGCTCCTCGCCTTCGCCCGGCGCGCCCTCGGTCTTCTCGCCGTCGGTCGCGACCTGGGTGCCGGCGCCGGCCGCCGCGGCGCCGCCCTCGCCGGCCTTGGTGGCGCCGGTGGGCTTGGGCTCGCCCATGAGCGGAGGCTCGGTGGGCGCCCCACCCTGCCCTGCGGTACCGGGCTCGGAGCCGCCCTGCGGCGCGCCCGTCGGACCCGCACCACCGGCCCCGCCCTGGCCCGGCGGCGGCTCCGCGGGCACCGGCGGCGGGGGTACCGGCTGAGCCCACGCGTCCGCGTACGCGAGCGCGCAGAGACCGGCGACACCGATGCCGAGAACGCGAGGCAGGCGCCGGCGGGCGGCGCGGGACTTCTGGGTAGACATGGGTGCTCGGTCTTGTAGGGTGCCGCGACGGGCGCGACAAGCGCGGCGGCGCCACCGGACGCATCCTGGGCGATCTGCGCGCCGGGATCGGAATCGGTCGCGGTGTCTCACGCCCGGACCCGTCGGTCAAGGCCGACCGTACGCCGTGCGGGGCCCGGTTTCGAGCCGGCCGGCACGCGAGCGTTGTGGTCGGCGCACGGCCAACGTATAGGCGCGTGCACCATGGGCACTCGGCGCCGCCATGTCGGCTCGAATCTCGCCGGGCGCGCGCCCGGGCGTCGGGGCGCGTGCTTCGCCGCGGCCCTGGTCGCGTGCCTCGCCGCAGCGGCGTGCAGCACCGATCTCGGTCTCGACGCGACGTCGTCGGGCGCGTCGGGCACGACGAGCGTGGTCGTCGAGCCCGAGTCGTTCCTCGGCGAGGTCGCCTGCGGGCCGAGCCCGGGGGCGATGCAGGCGTACGTCGTGACCCTCACGTCGTGGCCGCCCGAGGGCGCGCCGTTCGTGCTCGGCTCGTCCTTCCCGACGCCGTGCTCGCTCGCCGTCTACTTCCGAAACCTCGTCGTGGTGGGCAACACCTACACGGCGGAGATCGACGGCTACGACCGGCCGGCGAGCTCGCTCACGGCGTTCGGCGCCCCCTCGAGCGGCTCGCGCCAGATGTACGACGTCGAGAGCGGCGCGCTCGTCCCGCCACGCTGGACCGGCGCGTGCGGCTCGGGCCCGAGCGACGGCGCGCTCGCGAGCGTCGACCACACGAACTTCATTCCGAGCTGCGGGCCGCTCGTCGACACCGAGCCGAGCCCGACCGCCATCGTGCTCGCTCCGGACGCGGCGCTCGGCCCGGACCCGTGCGGCGTGGCCGAGGTCTTCGACGTGACGAGCCCCGGCCTTCCGGCCGCGACCGCGGTCGCGTGCGACGCGGCGCCCCTCGTGTACGAGACGGGCGTCGTCGCCGGCCACACGTACTATTTCTACGTTGCTGCCAGGACCAGCGCCGCCCTCGCGAGCCCGGATCTGGGCACCGAGTGCTTCGCCGTCGCCCTCGCGGGCCAGAGCGTAGGGGTGAGCTGCGCACCGCTCGGCACGACCGGGGCGGCGCGCATCTCCCTCGACGACCTCGAGCTCGGCGGGGCGGCGCTCTGCCCGCCCGGGCAGCTCTTCGACGTGACGCTCGGCGGCGCCCCCGTCTCGGCGGCGCCGGTGCCCTGCGAGGGGAGCGCGGTGGTGCAGCCGCTCGACCCGGGCGACTACGCCTTCGACATCGCGGTCCGCGACGGCGGGGGCGTCGTCACGGCGCAGGCGAGCTGCACGGCCACGGTGCTCCCCGGCCGCACGACCGACGCCGTCTGCGCGCCGGTCGTGCTCTAGAAGACACTCGGCTCCAGTATGCCGGTGGCTTCGGGCCACGGGTTTCGGGCTTCAGGCGCTCGAGGGACTGATTCGGTCCCTCGGGCCTCGTGCCTGAAGTCCGAAGCCTGATCCCTGTAGCCGCGAGACTTTCGCCCGAAAGGGCGAACGTCCCGCTCTGAGCCGACGGTCCGCCCGCGCCTCGGATGACGGGAGCGGCGCGGGGTCGCGACGCGTGTTACTTTCCTGCCAGAGAGCCACGCCCGCAGCGCCGCATGCCCACGCCCACATCCTCCGGGTTCCCGCGACCTAGCAAGGTCCTCATCGGCGTCATGGTGGGCCTCGCCTGCCTGTGGATCGCCTTCGCCGCCGCGCTCAACTGGGCGAACGCCGAGGGCGCCGCCGCGGCCTTCGGGTGGCTGGCGGGCAGCGACGACGCGCTCGCGAGCGGCCAGGTGTGGCGCTTCTTCACGGCGCTCTTGCTCCACCAGCCTTCGAGCCCGTGGCACCTCCTGTCGGTGCTGATGGTCCTCTACTTCTTCGCGACGCCGCTCGAGACCCGCTGGGGTCCGCGGCGCGTCTACCTCGTCCTCGTCGGCTCGGGCGTCTTCGCGTACGTCGTGCAGCTCCTGGTGGGCTGGATCATCGCGCCGCTCGCGCAGCCGATCTGGTACGGCAGCCTCGCGGCGGCCGAGGGCCTCATCGTGGCGTGGGCGCTCTCCGCGCGCTCGGGCGAGAGGATTCGGCTCTTCTTCGTGTGGCCGGTGAGCGCGCGCGGTCTCATCATCTTCGGCATCGTCATGGCGGTCGCGAACCTGCTGGCGCGGCGCGCGATGGCCGAGGGTTTCGTCGCGCCCTTCGCGGGCATGCTCGCGGGCTACCTCTTCAGCGACCGCTCCGCCCTGCGCCGGCTGTGGCTGAAGCTCCGCCTGCGGCGCATCCAGTCGGAGGTCGCCTCGCTCTCGCGCGCCCGCGCCGCGCGCACGAAGGCCGCGCCCCACCTGCGCGTCATCCGCGGCGGCGCCGCGCCGGAGGACGACGACGACGACGGGCCGGGCCGGGACAAGCGGCACCTGCACTAAGCGAGTTGTCAGTCCTCAGTTGTCAGTCATCAGTTGTCAGTTCTCAGCCCCGGACGGCCCTGCGCGCCGAGCGGATGCCGGCCCTGCGGGCCGAGCGGATGCCTCCCGCTCCAGCTCCAACTCTGGTCCTGCTCTCCAACTCTGGGGCCTGACGACTGACAACTGACGACTGATCCCGAGAACTGACATGCTCAGAGCCCGAGCACGACCCGCTGGCCCGGCTTCACGCCGTGGCGGCGCGCCCAGCCGGCGTTCATCTCGAGCACGTAGTGCGACTGGCAGCCGCAGCTCCGCGTCTCGAGCGTCAAGGTCGGCACGTTCTCCTCGATGCCGACGATGAGACCGTCGTCCGCGATGTAGAGCATGTCGAGCGGGATGCAGGTGTTCTTCATCCAGAAGCCCTGATCCTTCACGTCCTCGAGCAGGAACAGCATCCCGCGCTCCTCGGGCATGCTCTTTCTGAACATGAGACCGCGCATGATGACGGGCGGGTCCTCGGCGAGCTCGACGCCCACCTCGAGGTTGGCGTCGACGAAACGCACGGTTCCCATGCGGAGCTTCGGCTCGCGCCCCTCGAGCGGATCGGGCGGGCACGCGGGGTCGGCGCCGGGCGGCACCGTGCGCTCGGCCCTCGCGGGCATCGGACGCACGCAGCGCCCGCTCGCGACGGACGTGCTCGCGCTCCCCCCGCCACTCGCGCTCGCACTCGCACTCGCCCCCGCGCTAGCCCCCGCGCTCGCCCCCGCACTCGCCCCCGCACTCGCACTCGCACTCGCCCCCGCACCCGCACTCGCACTCGCACTCGCCCCCGCACTCGCGCCCGCGCTCGCACTCGCACTCGCCCCCGCACTCGCGCGGGGCCGCGTCCCGGTGCCCGAGGCGACCGGGCCGGAGCGCGTCGCGTGCGCGCTGGCGGAGCGGCGGTCGGCGCGGGGCTCGTCGACCCGCGCCTCGCAGCCGAGCGCCGGCGCGAGCGCGCCGCCAAGCGCGAGGCAGAGCGCGATGCGCCCGGTCCAACGAAGAAGAGACGTCGACGAAATGACCATGCGATAGCGCTTCGTAGCACGCACCTTCGCGCGGCGGGAGCGCGCCGCCGCTGCCCCCGCGGCGCTCAATTGGCTCGACCGCCCGGGACCAGCGGATAGAATGGGCCGCATGCGGGTGCGGACTTTCTTGATCCTGGCGGTGGCCGTCTGGGTGCCCGCGCTCGCCGTGGCGCAGCCAGGCTGCTCCAGCGTGGTCGAGATCACCGACACGCGGGACGGCGGCAACGGCGAGGGGGGCTTCCTGTTCATCGACGCCCCGGCAGACGCGCCGCCCGACGGACCCGCGCCCGCGGACGCCCCGTCCGACTACGTCGATCCCGGCTGCCCCGACGCCGGTCCGCCGATCCAGGACTTCCAGTGTGACGCGTACCACCAGGGCAACGGCGACTGTGCACCCGGTGAGGCTTGCTACATCTACGTGCAGTACCCCGATCCGAGCGAGCCCTGTGGGCAGGAGATCTACGGCTCCTTCTGCTATCCAGCCGGCTCCGGCACCCAGGGCTCGCCCTGCGGCGGGGGCCAGGACTGCGCCGCCGGGTACGTGTGCGTGATCACCGGCAGCGGCACCCAGTGCGTGCAGCTCTGTCCGCTCGTGGGCAACGACAACTGCCCGCCGGGTTACGTGTGCGAGGTCATCGACGTCGAGGGCTTCGGCGGATGCCTGTGACGCACGGCGGGGCGGGGCGACGGCTCGTGATGCTCGCGGCGCTCGCCGCGGCGGGCGCGGGGCCGAGCTGCGGCGGTCGCACCGAGCTCCTGCTCGGCCCACAGCTGCCGCCGGCCCCGGAGTGCGAGCGCGACGACGACTGCCCGGGTCACGCCGACCTCTGCGCGCCGGTCCGCTGCCTGCCGGGCTCGGTCGTGGCACCCTTCGTCGAGCTGCCCGCGGGCAAGCTCTTGCCGCCGCGCGTCTGCTACGCCCCGCCCGAGCTCGTCGTCGCGTGCGATGACAACGATCCCTGCACCACGGACAGCTGCGACGCGGCGTTCGGCGTGTGCAGCTACGCCCCCTCGACGCTCGACATCGACGGCGACGGCCATCGCGCGCCGCTGCCGGGCGAGCAGGCCGGCACCCCCGGCGCCTGCGGCGACGACTGCAACGACGCCAACGAGAACGCCTACCCCGGCCACCCCGAGGTGTGCGACGGCGTCGACAACGACTGCAACGGCATCGTGGACGACGGGCAAGACTGGACGGTCGTCGGCAACGAGGTGCGCATCTCGGGTGACATCGCCCCGGCGAGCCCGGGCGGGCTCGGGTTCGACGGCGAGAGCTACCTCGCCATCTACTCGGGCACGAGCAACGGCATGGTCATGTACCAGACCGGGCTCGACGTGAACGGCCAGAAGATCGCGCCCCTCGAGGAGCCGGTGGTGCTCCAGAACTCGGACTCCTACGGCGGCCCGATCGTGTGGATCGGCGACCGCTACGGCATCGCGTGGGACGATCGGCGCGACGGCGACTACGAGATCTACTTCACGCTGCTCGGGCGCCACGGCGAGAAGGCCATCCCGGACACGCGCCTGTCCACCGCGCTCGGCTTCTCGATCTACCCGTCGCTCGGCTGGAACAGCAAGGAGTTCGTGGTCGCGTGGGAGGACGACCGCAACGGCACCTTCGACGTCTATGCGCAGCGCCTCAGCGTCGACGGCGTCCCGCTCGGAGGGAACGTGGCCCTCACGCCGATCGGCGGCGCCGACGACGAGTCGCCCGTCATCGCGTCGGGCTCGAGCACCGTCGGGCTCACCTTCGCGAACGGCAGCGCCGGCTACCAGGTCGTGCGCTTCCAGACGTACGTCTACGACACGCTCATGCCCCAGAGCGGCATCATCGACCTCACGGACGGCTCCACCGAGTCGGTGTACCCGACCGTGGTGTGGAACGAAGACAGCTACGTCGTCGCGTGGTTCGACCGCACCGGCAGCGAGCGGGCGATCTTCGCCGCCGTCCTCGCCGAGGACGGCGAGCTCCTCGTGCCCCCGACCGCCGTGTCGCACCCGGGCGCGTTCCGCTCGCGCTACCCGAGCATCAAGCCTCTCGGTGACCGCCTCTTGTTCGTGTACTCGGACGACCGCGACCAGAACGACGGCTACGAGCTCTACACGCACATGGTCGACCGCACCCTCGTGTCGCTCGGCGCCGAGCGGCGCATCACGAACGGGCCCCGGGACAGCATCTTCCCGGTCACCACCTTCGGCCCCGAGGGCAACCTCGGCATCCTGTTCCGGGACGACCGCCAGGGCGGCGAGCACGACGTGTGGTTCGCGCACCTCGGCTGCGGCCTCATCCCCTGACCGAGCGCGCGCGCTCGCGCCGAGCCACGGGCTCACGCCGCGAGCGGACCGCGCCGAGCCGCGTAGTCACGCCCTCACGGAGCGTGACACGAAAGGAGTCTCCGGACGCCGCCGGCTCCGCGCAGCTCTGCGGGTCGCGTCTCCGTGAGGGTCTCATCCTCGGTGTCACGTGCCGCGCGGCCGGAAGGGGCCGGCGCGGTGCACCTTGCCGGGCAGCGGGCGCCCCACCAGGCGCTCGGCCAGATCCCCGGCTGCCACGAGCTTGTCGAGGTCGACGCCCGTGTCGAGGCCCATGCCCTCGAGCATGTACACGAGGTCCTCGGTCGCGGCGTTGCCTGCGGCCCCCGGCGCGTACGGGCAGCCGCCGAGACCGCCGACCGAGCCGTCGAACTCGCGCACGCCGAGATCGAGCCCCGCGAGCACGTTGGCGAGCGCGGTGCCGCGCGTGTCGTGCATGTGCAGCGCGATGCGCTCGGCGGGCACGAGCGCGAGCACGGCGCCGAGCACCTCGCGCGTGCTGCGCGGTGTCGCGACCCCGATGGTGTCACCGAGCGACAGCTCGTAGCAGCCGAGCCGCACGAGCTCCTCGGCGACGCGCGTCACGGCGGAGATCGCCACGGGTCCCTCGTAGGGGCAGCCCCAGGCGGTCGAGACGTAGCCGCGCACGGCCAACCCCGCGGCGCGCGCCGCCGGCACCACCGCGGCGAGGATGGCGAGCGACGCGGCCACGCTGCGGTTCACGTTGCGCCGGTTGTGGGACTCGCTCGCGCTGAGGAAGACCGCGATCTCGCGCAGCCCTGCCCCGATCGCGCGCTCGAGCCCCTTCTCGTTCGGGCAAAGCGCGCTCAGGCTGGGCGGGGCGGTCGCGCCGGGCGCGGCGGGTGCGCGCAGGCGCTCGCCCACGATGCGGGCGAGCGCCTCGGCGTCCGCGAGCTGCGGCACCCAGCGCGGCGACACGAAGCTCGTCAGCTCGAGCCGGCGGAGGCCCGCCCCCGTCAGGGCGTCGAGCAGCGCGAGCTTCTGCTCGGTCGGGACGAAGCCGCGCTCGTTCTGCAGGCCGTCGCGCAGGCTCACGTCGTAGATCGACACTCGCTCGCGCCCGGCCGTCGGCGCGCCGCCCGCCGCGGGCTCGGCCGCCAGAGGAGCGCCAGGCGCGGCGGGGAAGCTCACCTTGCGATCATGCGGCCGGCGTGTGCGCTTCGCAAGCCGCCCGGGGGGCGTCAGGGGGCGTCAGCCGTGGATCAGCCGCAGCTGGCGCTCCGCACGGGCAAAGGGCACCGGGTAGTCGCCCGAGAAACACGCGTGGCAGTGACCGGGGTCGGCCTCCGACGCGCTGCCGGCCTCGGGCGCCACGTCGCGCACCGCGCCGAGCAGGCCCTCCAGCGACAGGTAGCCGAGCGTGTCGGCGGTGAGGTAGCGCCGGATCTCCTCGGTCGAGTGACTCGCCGCGATGAGCTCGGCGCGCGTCGGGGTGTCGATGCCGTAGTAGCAAGGCCACGCCGTCGGCGGGCTCGAGATGCGCACGTGCACCTCGCGCGCTCCGGCCGAACGCAGCATGCGCACGAGCTTGCGGCTGGTCGTCCCGCGCACGATGGAGTCGTCGACGACGATGACGCGCTTGTCGCGCAGCACCGAGGCGTTGGGGTTCAGCTTCAGGCGCACGCCGAAGTGGCGGATCGATTGCTGCGGCTCGATGAAGGTGCGGCCCACGTAGTGGCTGCGGATGAGGCCCATCTCGAAGGGCAGCGCCGCGCGTGCCGCCAGGCCGATGGCCGCGGGCACGCCCGAGTCGGGCACCGGCACGACCACCGTGTCGAGGGCGCGCGCACCATCCACCGGGTGCTCCTCGAACAGGCGCGCGCCGGCACGCTTGCGCACGTCGTAGACACCGACGCCGTCGAGCCGCGAGTCGGGCCGCGCGAAGTAGACGTACTCGAACAGGCAGCTGCGCCGCGGGCGCGGGTCGAAGGGGCGGCTCGACTGCACGCCGGAGCGATCGATGACCAGCATCTCGCCCGGCTCCACGTCGCGCAGGAACTCGGCACCGATGAGGTCGAAGGCCACGGGCTCGCTCGCCACCACGTAGGCGCGCGGCGGCTGGGCACTCGTGGCGCGCCCCGCGGCGCCCCCGCCCGAGAGCGGCAGGATGCCGAGGCACAGCGGCCGGAAGCCCATCGGGTCGCGCACGGCGATCACCGTGCGCAGATCCTGGAACAGGAGCGAGTACGCTCCCTCCACCTGCCGCAGGGCGTCGACGATGCGCTCGCGCAGGCTCGCGGCGCGGCTCGTCGCGATGAGGTGGAGCACCGCCTCGGTGTCGCTGCGGGTCTGGAAGATGGACCCGCGGGCCTCGAGCCGCTGGCGCACCGCCTCGTAGTTCGTGAGGTTGCCGTTGTGCGCGATGGCGAGCGAGCCGAGCTCGAAGTCGATCGCCAGCGGCTGCGCGTTCTTCAGGTGGCTGCCGCCGGCCGTCGAGTAGCGCACGTGCCCGATGGCCACGTCCCCCGGCAGGCGCTCGAGATCCGTCGGCGCGAAGGCCGAGGCGACGCGACCCATCGCGCGGTGCGCGAAGAGCTCCTCGGCGTTCGAGCTGACGATGCCGCACGACTCCTGGCCGCGGTGCTGCAGCGCGTGCAATCCGAGGTAGGCGATGTTCGCCGCCTCCGGGTGACCGACGACCCCGAAGATCCCGCACATGGGCGTTCTCCTAGCCTGTTTCCGGCCCGGTGACACGACCGAGTGCCGTGACGGGCGCGGCGGGCACCGGGCGCCTAGCGCGCGTAGCGGCCCTGCGTGCTCGGCTTGCCCTCGATCATCATGCGCAGCTCGTCCATGTCGTTGGCGTGCGCGTAGGCGTCGTCCGTGCTGATGAGCCCGCGCTTGACGAGGTCGCACAGCGCCTGGTTCATGGTCTGCATGCCGCTGCCCGCCTGGCCGACCTGCATCTGCGAGTAGAGCTGGTGGATCTTGTCCTCGCGGATGAGGTTCCGGATGGCGGCGTTCGGCACCATCACCTCGAGCGCGAGGCAACGCCCCGGACCGCTCGCCTGCGGCAAGAGCAGCTGCGTGACGACCGCCTTCAGCGTGAACGACAGCTGCGCCCGCACCTGGCTCTGCTGGTGCGGCGGGAACACGTCGATGATGCGGTTGATCGACTGGACGGCGCTGTTCGTGTGCAGCGTCGCCATGACGAGGTGGCCCGTCTCGGCGATGGTGAGCGCCGCCTCGACGGTCTCGAGGTCGCGCATCTCGCCGAGCAGCACCACGTCGGGGTCCTGGCGCAGCACGTACTTCAACGCGCGCTTGAAGCTCTCCGTGTCGGAGCCGATCTCGCGCTGGTTGATGACCGCCTTCTTCGGCACGTGCACGTACTCGATCGGGTCCTCGACCGTGATGATGTGCACCCGCTGCTCGGCGTTGATCTTGTCGACCATGGCGGCGAGTGTCGTGCTCTTGCCGCTGCCCGTCGGCCCCGTCACCAGCACGAGCCCCTTGGTCGCCTGACAGAGATCGGCCAGGACGCGCGGCAGACCGAGCTCCTCGAAGGTCATCACCTGGTAGGGGATGAAACGGAACACCGCCGCGACGCAGCCGCGCTGCATGAAGACGTTGCCGCGGAAGCGCGCGACCTTCTTCATGCTGAAGGCGAAGTCGAGCTCGTTGTTCTTCTCGAACGCGATCTTCTGCTCCTCGCTCAGCACCTCGTAGGCGAGGCGCTTGGTCTCGCTCGGCACGAGCGCGGGCAACTTCAGCGGGATGACCTCGCCGTCGATGCGCAAGAGAGGCGGCGAGCCCGCCGTGATGTGGCAGTCGCTCGCGCCCTTGTCGACCATCGCCTTCAGCAGCTGCTGCAGCGAGAAGGCTGGCCGATCGGCCTGGGACTCTTGGGTCACTGGATCGTCCTCTCGCTCAGTCGCCCATGGTGCAGCGACCGACTTCCTCGGGCGTGGTCATGCCCTGGAGGATCTTGGCGATGCCGCTCATGCGCAGCGTGTTCATGCCCTGCTTGATGGCCGCGACCTTGAGCTCGCTCGTGGAGGCGCCCTGCAGCACCATCTCCTTCAGGTTCTCGTTGAAGCGCATGACCTCGTAGAGGGCGATGCGACCCTTGTAGCCCGAGCCGTTGCAGGTCTTGCAGCCGCGGCCGCGCTTGGTCTGGTTCGGGGCGGCGAGCTGCTCGGGCGTGGCGCCGAGATCGAGCATCACCTCCTGCTCGATCTTGTGGGGTGCGGCGCACTCGGCGCACACCTTGCGCGCCAGGCGCTGTGCCAGGACGAGGTTCACGCTCGCGGTGATGAGGAACGGCTCGACACCCATGTTGAGGAGGCGCGAGATGGTCGACGGCGCGTCGTTCGTGTGGAGCGTCGAGAGCACGAGGTGGCCCGTGAGCGCCGCCTTGACCGCGATCTCGGCGGTCTCGAAGTCGCGAACCTCGCCGACCATGATGATGTCCGGGTCCTGGCGCAGGAAGCTGCGCAGGGCCATGGCGAAGTTGAGCCCGATCTCGTCGTGCATCTGCACCTGGTTGATGCCGGGCAGGCTGTACTCCACCGGATCCTCGGCCGTCGAGATGTTCACGCCGGGCTGGTTGAGGTCGGACAGCGCGGAGTAGAGCGTGGTCGTCTTGCCGGAGCCCGTCGGCCCCGTCACGAGCACCATCCCCCAGGGCTGGTTGATCGACCAGTGGAAGTCCTTCAGCGGCTCGACGTCGAAGCCGAGCTTCGTGAGGTCGAGCTGCAGGTTGGTCTTGTCGAGCAGCCGCAGGACGATCTTCTCGCCGTACGACGTCGGCAGCACCGAGACGCGGAAATCCATCTCGCGTCCCTTGCCGAGCTTCAGCTTGATGCGCCCGTCCTGCGGCAGGCGCCGCTCGGCGATGTCGAGCTGCGCCATGATCTTGATGCGGCTCGCGAGCGGATTCTTGAGCTTGATCGGCGGCTCCATCTCGGGGATGAGCACGCCGTCGACCCGGTAGCGGATGCGCAGCTTCTTCTCGTAGGGCTCGATGTGGATGTCGCTCGCGCCCTTGTTGATGGCGTTGACCAGGATGGCGTTGACCAGGCGCACGACCGGCGCGCCCGCCGCCTCCTTCTGCAGCTCGTTGACGTTGACGTCGTCGTCCTCGACGCTGAAGTCGATGTCCTGGCCGTCGAAATCGGCCAGCATCTCCGTGTAGTCGGCGGTGGTGGCGTAGTTCTTCTCGATGGCCTCGTGGATGGCGGCCTCGGAGGCCACCACCACGTCGACGTTGAAGCCGGTGAGGAACTTGATGTCGTCGATGGCGTGCAGGTTCGTCGGGTCCGCCATCGCCACCGTGACCGAGGAGCCGGCGCGACTCACCGGGATGATGATGTGCCGCTCGCACACCTCGCGGCTCACGATCTTGACGAGCTCCTTGTCGATCTCGACCTCGGCCAGGTTCAACGCCGGCACGCGGTACTGGGCGGACAGGAAGGTCGTGATCTCCGTGTCGGAGATGTAGCCGAGCTTGGCGAGCGCGAAGCCGAGCTGGGTGCCCGTGCGGCGCTGTTCTTCCTGGGCCTGGCGCAGCTGCTGGAGGCTGATGAGCTTCTCGCGTACGAGCAGCTCGCCGAGACGACTTTGGCTCATGGGATCCTGGGCGATGACCGGGGCGCGGCGCCCCGCGGGCACGTTCCGCGCGACAGGCCGCGACGCTTGATGCTTTACGGGCGCGCCGTCGAAGTCAACCCATCCCTTGGGGCGAAGCGGGTGCCGCGCCGCGCCGTGCTCGGCGCGCCGACCGCACCGGTGTCGCCCGGGGCCGCACTTGTCGCCACCGACGCACGAGCGTACGCATGCCCCGGGCGCGAGGGCGATGTTCGGCTTTCTCGGCGGGAAAAAGCGGCGGGGCGACAAGGCGCGGCGGCTCGAGCTCGAGGGCGACCTCGAGGCTGCGGCGCGCCTGTATCTCGAGGCCGAGCTCGGCGACGAGGCGGCGCGCGTGCTGCTCTCGCGCGCGGACGCCGCCCGCGACCCCGCCGAGCGCATGGCACTCTGCGCGCGCGCCGTGCGGGCAGGCGGCGACGGTGAGCACGCGCGCGCTGCACGGCGACGGCGCGCGGTGCTCGCCTTCGATCTCCTCGCGGGAGGCGGCGCCACGCTGAAGGGTGAGCTCGCCGCGGCTGCCGCGGAGCTCGAGGCCTGCGGCGAGTGGCAGAAGGCCGCGCGCGCCTATGCCCTCGCCGGCGACGCCGCGGGTGAGATCCGCGTGCTCCGCGACGCCGGTGCGATCGCGGAGCTCGAGCAGCGGCTCGACGCCGAGGCCGAGAGCGGCAAGCTCGAGCGCGCGCGCTCCGCCCTGCTCGCGCGGCTGGACGACCTCGACCGGGTGGCCGAGCGCCGCCAGGCGCTCCGCGAGGGGGCCGCATGGCTCGAGCAGCACGCCGACGAGGGCGTCGCCGAGAGGCTGCGCGCCGTGCGGGCGCGCCTGCTCGTCGGGCCCGCGGTGGCGCTCGAGACCGAGGGCGTGCGCGTGCGCTGCGCACTCGGCGCCGAGGTCACCATCGGCCGGGCGCGCAGCGAGATCGTCGTCGAGGCCGACGGCGTGAGCCGCCAGCACCTGCGCCTGTTCCGGCGCGCCGGGGCGCCGTGGCTCGAGGACCTCGGGACGCGCAACGGCACGACGCTCGGTGGCGCGCGCGTGTCGGCGCCGCTGCCCGTCGGACCGGGCGTCGAGCTGCGACTCGCCGAGCAGGTGCCGGTGCGCCTCCGGCCGCTCGTCGCCGACGATCCCGGCTGCCCCCTCGAGGCCGAGGTGGCGGGCGAGCGCTGGCTCGTGCCGCTCGGCCCGCTGGCGTTTCCCTGGCACCCCCTAGCCCCCGCACGTCCCCCGCGCCCCTCGGCCGGGGGCGCGCCGTGGCGCGGGGGCTGGGAGATCGCGGACGCGCACGACGGCGCCGAGCGCTTCGTCGTGCTCCGCACCCTGGCCGGGCGCGAGCCCCCCTACCTCAAGGGCCTGCGCCTCGGCCCACAGATCGAGCTCGGCCTCGGCGACGCGCTCACGGCCGAGCGCGACGGCCCGGTCGTGCTCTCGGTGCCGCCGCAGGACGCACCACCATGAGCTGGTGGCGGCGTCTCTTCGGGCGGGAGCCCGCCCGGGCGCCCGACGTCCTCGAGACGGTGGAGCCCGGCGCCGACGCGGACGTCGACACGCCGGCCCGCGACGCGGACGTCGACACGCCCGCCCGCGACGCGGGCGCGCGCGCCCTGGTGCCGGACCCGCGGCCGCGCGACGCCGCGAGCCCCGAGGACGTGGCCGAGCGCGAGCTCCTGCGGCGGCTCGCGGCGGTGGAGCGCCCCGACGGGGCCAGTGCCCTCGAGGCCCTGACCGCGCTCCGCGGTGCGACCGACACCGTGCGGGAGGCCGCGGTGCTCGACGCCGTGGTCGCCGGCCTCGAGGCCGCCGCGCCGACGCCGGCGCTCGAGCCGGTGCGGGTCGCGGCCGCGGCCCTGCTCTCGCTGCGGGGGCACGGCGACCGGGCGCTCGGCGTGGCCGGCGGCTGCCACGGTGCCGAGGGCATGCTGCTCGCGAGCGATCTCGCGGCGGCGCGAGGTGAGCTCGCGCGGGCGCTCGGGACGATCGAGCGCGTCCTCGCGCGCGCCTACGATCTGCCGGGCGCGCGCGAGCGCCACGCCCGGTGGAGCGCACAGCTCGGCCGCGCGCGCGGCGACCGCTCGACGGGCCGGGACGCACCGACCGCCGTGCGCCCGAGCGCGCCGGCAGTGGGGTTCCGGCTGCTGCGCGAGGTGGCCCGCGGCGGCGCCGGCACGGTGTACGAGGCCGAGGACGAGCTGCTCGGGCGCAGGCTGGCGCTGAAGATGTTCCACGGTGGAGCGGCGGCACGCGAGGCCATCCTGCGCGAGGCCCGGCTCACCGCCCGGCTCGCGGGCCCGGGTGTCGTGCGCCTGTTCGACGCCGACGCCGAGGCGGGCTGGATCGCCAGCGAGTGGGTCGCGCTCGGCAGCCTGCGCGATCTGCTCCAGGCCGGGCGCGTCGCGGAAGTGCTCCCGCTCGAAGGCTGGCTGCCCGCGCTCGCCCGGGCCCTTGCGCGGGTGCACGGCGCCGGCCTGGTGCACGCCGACCTCAAGCCGTCGAACGTGCTGTTCCGGCAGCTCGACGAGCCGCTGCTCGGCGACTTCGGCAGCGCGCGCACGCCCGGCGCCGAGGAGCGCGGCGGCACCGCGGGGTTCCTGTCGCCCGAGCGCATCGCCGGCGCGCCGGCCGACGCGCGCGACGACGTCTACGCCTTCGGCCGCATCCTCGAGGACGTGCTCGCGGCGGCCGACGCGCGCGTCGTTCCCGACCGGGCCGCGCGGCTGCACCGCCTGGTCGCGCTGTGCCTCGGGAGCGAGCGCCCCGCCGACGGCCCGGCGCTCGTCGCAGCGCTCGCGCACCTCGCGCCGGCCGACGAGCCGCGCGAATCTACTCGGTAGAATCTACTCGGTAGAATCTACTCGGTAGAATCTACTCAGTAGAATCCTTCGGCCTTCTCGGGCATGCACACGCCGAGCGCGCACAGCAAGAGGTCGAAGTCCGACACGCCGCAGCTCACCTGGGCCGCGCAGTGATCGTCGTACGCGCACATGCGGTAGCAGGACACGCCCTCGCCCGGCGTCCCGGTATGCGCGAAGCAGTCCCAGCTGCCCGTGAGCCACAAGGCACCGCGCTGCGCCTCGGGCAGCGCGAGGTCGAACAGGCAGACCTCGCCCTTCACGAGCGGGTCGTAGACGTGCGCCGGACAGGCGTTGGCACCGGCGAGCGTCTGGTACTGCTTGTCCATCGTGCCGAAGAGCGTGGTGTAGTCGCACGAGAAGGTGCGCGAGCTCGCCCGCTCCACGCGGCTGCGCAGCTCCTCCACGTCGCGCGCCTCGTTGCGCACCTGGCGCAGCACCTGCACGATTCGCACGTTGCCGTCCTTCTCGGTCGGCGCGACGCGCAGCGCCTCGAGCACCGCGCTCATGCGCTTCTCGGCCACCGAGTCGGGCGGGTCGGTGACGAGGCCGTAGCCCAGGCGCAGAAAGCGCCGCGGCGTCTTGTCGGTGCAGACGCGCAGGTTCTCCCAGAGCGCCTCGTTGACGATGGGTGGGCGGCGGCTCCCCTGCTTGCGGCACGCGCCCATGGCCCCCTCGGGCACGACGCCAGCCGCACGGTCGGGTGGCTGCCCGGCCCCCTCGTTGATGAACTCCGTCGACGCTGCGCAGCCGACGCCGAGCGCTCCGAGGGCCACGAAGATCGCCGCGCCGAAGAAGCTGCGCGGCGCCGACTTTGGGGAGAGGACGTGGTTCGTCATATCGCGGCTCCGAGCCGTGACTCATTGTTAAACGAGGCCTGCCGAAAGGACAAAGGAATGTCGGCGCCGAGGTCGCGACGGCCGGCCCTAGCCGAGCAGCTGGCCGAAGCGGTACGCGTCGCGGGTGCGGGCGCGCCCGGCGCGCTCCACCGCCAGGCGGACGAGCGCGTCGACCACGCGGTCGAAGGCGGGCGCAGGCAGCTGCTCCTTGTGCAGAGCCGGGGCCGGGTTCGTGAAGTCGAGGGCGTAGGGGACGCCGTCGCGCACCGCGAGCTCGACCAGGTTGAGGTCGTAGCCGAGCGCCCGGTTCAGCGTCCGGGCGTCGCCGACGATGCGGTCGTAGAGGTCCTGCGGGAGCCAGCGCTCGTCGCCGTGGGGCAGGTAGCAGCGCCGGTGAGGGTCGTACTCGAGGGGCAGGATCTCGTCCTGCCCGACGCACAGGCAGCGCACGAAGCGGTCGAACGCGATGAGCTCCTGGAGCACCATGACCGAGCTGCCGGAGGCGTCGTAGGCGGCGAGCAGCCCCTCGGCGCTCGTCACGATCGACACCTCGGCGCCGCTCCCGTCGGCCGGCTTGAGCACGGCGGGAAACCCGACGGTCTCGACGATGCCGCGCCAGTCGAGCGGGTACTCGAGGTTGCGCAGGCTGCGCTCGGGGATGACCGCGGGCGGATACGTCTTTTGCGGCAGCATCACGGTGCGCGGCACCGCCACGCCGAGCCGCGCCGCCAGCGTGTAGCCGACGAACTTGTCGTCGGCGCTCGACCAGAAGGGGTCGTTGATGACGTAGGCGCCGGCGATCGCGGCGGCCTTGAGGTAGCAGCGGTAGTGCTTGACCTTGTGGCTCACGCGGTCGACGAGCACGTCGAAGCCCTCGACGTGCCGCTCGCCGATGCCGCCGATGCGCACGAGCCCGGCCTCGACGCCGGGCAGCGCGTTGGCGCGCTCGAGGAACGCCACGGGGAAGGACTCCTCCCAGCCGACGAGCAGGCCGATGCGCTTGGTCATGCCGCTCATCTACCACAGCCGCCGTCCGCGGCGCCGCCGCGGGCGCTCACTCGGCCACGACGACGACCGAGCTGCGCGGGCCGAGGTTCACGTTCGGGCCCTCGAGCTTCGCTCCGGTGAGCAGATCGCGGCCGACGGCGGGCATCCCCCCCACCGCCCCCGGGTTGTCGCCGCGGTTGAGGCCCACGTACACCGTCTCGATGCCGTCGCTCATCGAGTACGCGTACGTGTCGTTCGACACCGACAGGGTCGAGCGCCAGCCGCGCCACAGCGCCGGGTGGTCGCGGCGGATGGCGCCGAGGCGAGCCATGTGGTCGCGCAGGAGCAGCTGGCTCTGGCTGAGACCGTCCCACTGCATGAAGCGCCGGTTGTCGGGGTCGCCGGCGCCAGGCATCGCGACCTCGTCGCCGTAGTACACGAGCGGGATGCCCTTGGTCGTGAAGAGGAACGTGTAGGCCACCGCGAGCCGCTCGAAGGGCGCGGCGTTCGCCGGCAGACCGGGCGGGTTGTCCCACGCGCTCGAGCCGCCGTTGTCCCAGGCACCCCACGGCTGGTCGAGCGCCGTGTTCACGACGCGCGCGAGGTCGTGGTTGCCGATGAAGGTCGACATCACGCCCCCGTAGTAGCCGTCGTTCGTGGCGAGGAAGGCGTCGAGGTCGTACATCGTGCCGCTGCGCCGCAGGATGCGCTCGACCACGTTGCCGCGCAGCGGGAAGTCGAACTGGCCGTCGAGGCGGTCGCTGCCGACGTAGAACTTGAGGACGTCGCGGTTCCCGCTCTCGAAGGTCTCGCCGACCATGTAGAAGTGCTGTCCGCTCACGGGCTCGATCTCGTCCCTCACCCGCGCGCGCAGATCGAGGATCCAGTCGAGCTCGATGTGCTTGACGGCGTCGAGCCGGAAGCCGTCGGCGCCGGTGTCCACGACCCACTGGATGGCGTTGCCGACGGAGTAGGCGCGCGCCTCGGGCACCGTGAAGTTCCAGTCCGGCAGGTAGTCGCGGAACCAGCAGCGCTTCTGCTGGTACGAGTCGTTCCAGTCGCAGCCGTCGCCGCACACGCAGTTGTTGCCGTTGTACTGGAGCGGCCAGAACCACTCGGGGTGCTGCTGGTAGATCGGCGCCGCGCTGTGAACGTGGTTCATCGCGTAGTCGAGCAGCACCTTGATGCCGCGCGCGTGGGCGGTGTCGACCAGGGTCGCGAGCAGGGCCTTGCTGCCGAAGTGCTCCTCGGACTGGTCGAGGTCCGTGGGCCAGTAGCCGTGGTAGGCGCTGTAGGCATGCCCGTCCGAGCCGGCGCCGGCGACGTTCGGGTTGTTCATCGGCACCGTGAGCCACAGGGCGTTGACGCCGAGCGACTCGAAGTAGCCGTCCTCGAGCTTCGCGATGACCCCCGCGTAGTCCCCGCCCTGGTAGTTGGCGGGCGGCTCGACGCCGGCCACGGTCGCGTCGTTGCCGACGTCGCCGTTGAAGAAGCGATCGACGAACACGAAGTACATGACGGCGCTGCGCCAGTCGAACACGCCCGGAGCGGCCCCACCGCTGCCGCCGGTGCCGGTCACCGGGCACGGCACGTAGGCGCAGCTCGCCGTCTTGACCGAGTTCACGCCGCCGACGCCGTCGGGCTCGGTCTCCGGGTTGGCCGGGTCGTTCACCCACTGCGTGCCGTCGACCAGGAACTTGTAGCGCACCGCCTGGCCGTCCGGGAGCTGGAGCTCGACGCGCCAGCGCCCGCCGTCCACCTGCATCGGCACACCGGTCTGCCAGCCGTTCGCCGCGAAGTCACCGCGCAGCTCCACCGTGTGCGCGCCGGTGAGCGGGTAGCTGAACACGAGCGCGCACGGCGTGCCCGCGGGTGTGCAGGCCGGAGCGGCAGTGGCGTTCGGATCGGGACGACTCGGCAGCGCGTCGGGCGAGCACGCGAGCACGAGCCCGGCGGCCGCACCTAGCCAAGCGACGACGCGGGCACTGCGTGGGAGGGCCATGCCCCATGGGAAACGCGGTGGCTCGCGGCTGTCAATGGCGGCGGCAGGACGCGCGCCAGATAGGCGCACCTCAGCGGCGGCAGGGCGAGTCGAAGCTGTCGGCCTGGTAGCGGAAGAGGCACATGTCGTAGCTCGACTTGCACGACTGGGGGCTGGTGCCGCGGTCCTGGCACTGGATGCGCTCGTTGGCGCACACCGCGCAGCCCTCGAGCTGCTGCTGGCGGCGGTCCTGCTTCTTCTGCTCCTCCGCGCGCGCGAACGCCTCGGACTCGGCTCGCTGCCGCTCGGCGTCGGCGGCCTGTGCGGCGAGCTCCTTCTCGGTGATGGATTTCGCGTAGAGCTGGGCCGTGAAGGGCCCCTCCCCGAGCTCGTGGATCTTGCTCTTGTCGCCCGCGCTGCCCCAGATCGCCTGGATGTCGAAGGTCGCCGTGTGCGACCGCGCCGGGCAGCCCGCCGAGGCCACCGCGCCGGGACCGTGCACCCCCGGACCGCCGTTCACGTCCGGCTCGCCGGGCGCGAGGTACACGAACGCGAGCCCGCGCCGCGCGTGCTCGGAGAACCGACCGGTCGATCCGAGCCGGATCACCATGCGATAGCAGCGCCCGCGCTCGAGGCTCACGTCCCAGGGCTTCCACACGCCGAGCCGTCCCTCGACCGGCTGCCCCACGGGCGCGTAGCCCTTCGTGTGCTCCTCGACGAAGGCGTCGAGCTCGGCCGCACTGTGCTCGAAGGCCGGATTCGCCGGCACCGGCGGGGGCTTGCCGGCGGCCTCCACCATGGCCTTGTTCTGCTCGGCCATCGCGACGTAGGCCGGGATGAGGCAGCCAGAGAGCGCGAGGGCGCCGGCGGCAGCCGCGGCGAGGGTGAGCGAGTGCATGCCGCGGGATACGGACGCGCCCGTCGAGACCTTCCCGCCCGTCCGCGCCAGTGCCAGCGGAGCTGGGCCATCAGACTCGACCTTCGCCCGTTCGGGCGAGAGTCTCGCGGCTACAGGGATCAGGCTTCAGCCTTCAGACACGAGACTCGAGGGAGCAGCTCCAGCACCGGGCTGCGCTCGACCCGCGTCGGACGAAACGGCGCGCCTCGCAGGCGCGTACGTGCGTGCCCTGCGCGTGGGATCCGCGCTCCGGCTTCTGGGCCTGAAGCCCGAAGCCCGCAGCCCGAAGCCACGTCACGCGGGAGCCGAGCTTCCTTCTAGCCGCCCATCGCGCCCGGGCGCGACCCGCGTCCTATGAAACTCCGCGTGGTTGCGCCCTTGTTTCTAATCAGAAGTCGACGCGCACGCCCGCCGTGTCCCCGGACCACGCGGGCGCGATGCGCCACTCGCCCGTGGTCGGCTCCGGGGCGCTCCGCGGCAGCACGCCCCCGATGATGGCCAGCACCGCGCCGAGGCCCGCGATGGCGAAGTTCGCCGTCGAGGCGGCGGCGATCTTCTTGGCGGTGGCGAGCTCGTCCTCCTGCTCGGGCGGGCAGATCTCGTCTGGACACGCCACCCGGAGATCGCGCGCGCGCTTGAGCGCGATGCCGCCCGTGATGCCACCCACGACGACCCCGCCCGCCGCCAGCCCGACGCCGACCCAGAGCAGCGGGTGGTAGGCCCCGCCCCCCTGCCCGTTCTCGGGCTCGGGCTCGGGCTCCGGTCCCGGCACCTTCGGGTCGGGCACCGGGGGCGCGCCGCCGGCCGCCACCGCGAGCTCGAGCGTCACCGGCAGCTCCGCGCCCTCCGCCACCGAGACGGTCTCCTTGCGCTCGACGTAGCCTGGTGCCGCGGCCACAATGACGTGCTCGCCCGGGTTCACCTTGCGCGGCAAGCCGAAGAGCTCGGGCGCCAGCTTCACCCCGTCCACCGTCACGGTCACGGCGGTACCCGCGGGCGGGCCGCTCACCTGCACGACGAGCGACGGGATGCGCGCTCCCACCTGCTCGGCGAGCGCGAGGGCATCGGCGCGCGCGCGGGCGAAGGCGTCGCTCTCCCCGGGCTTTTGCGGGATGCGCGCCACGCGCAGCAGCGTGTCGCGCCCCTCGACGAGCAGGCCGAGCTTGAGCTCCGTGCGACCGACCTCGATGCCGGTCGTGGGCACGTGCATGATGGCGTCCGCGGCGCGGTAGGCCTTGAGCGCGGCCTCGTAGTCCTTGGCGGCCGCCTTCTTGTCGCCGAGGTCCAAGAGACCACGGGCGTTCTCGCGGTCGGCGGGCGTGGGCTCGGCGGTGGGCTGTGCCGTCGCGAGCCCGGGGGCACCGACCCACGTGCCGGCCAGCACGCAACACAGCGCGAGCGCGCGCCCTCGGTTGAGCATGGCCCCACGATAACGCGCGACCGCCGGGCGGTGTCAACTCGGCGGCCCCACCGGCGGCGGAGCGCCGGGCGGTCAGCCGAGCAGCTGGCGCGCGATGACCAGGCGCCCCACTTGGCTCGTTCCCTCGTGGGTCTGGAGGACCTTGGCGTCGCGCAGCAGCTTCTCCACCGGATAGTCCTTCACGTAGCCGTTGCCGCCGAACACCTGGACGGCGTCGACCGCGGTCGCCATGGCGCTGTCGGTGCCGAACACCTTGGCCAGGCTCGACACGATGGAGTCGCGCACGCCCCGATCGACGTTCCAGGCCGCCTTGTGGACGAGCAGGCGCGTCGCCTCCACGCGGACCGCCATCTCGGCGATCATCGCGGCGACGAGCTGGTGCTGGCCGATCGGCACGCCGAAGGTCTTGCGCTCTCTTGCGTAGCTCGTGCACTCGTCGAGCGCGCGGCGCATGAGACCGACCGCGGCGGCCCCGATGTCGGGGCGCGTCTGGTCGAAGGTCTCCGTCGCGAGCTCGAAGCCCCGCCCCTCGGGGGCGAGCAGGTTGGCCTTGGGGACCACCACTTGCTCGAGCCAGACCGGCGCGGTGTCGCTCGCGCACTGACCGAGCTTGTCGTGCCTCTTGCCCACCCGGAGCCCGGCGCTGTCGCGGTCGACGATGAACGCGGCGATGCCCTCGCGGCGCAACTTGGCGTCGCGGGTCGCGAAGATCACGAACCAGCGGGCGTGGCTCGCGTTCGTGATCCACGACTTCTGGCCGTCGAGCACGTAGGCGTCGCCGACCCGGCGGAACCGGGTCGTGATGCCGGCGACGTCGCTGCCGGCGCCCGGCTCGGTGGCGGCGTAGCTCGCCAGCACCGGCTCGCTCGTCAGCATGCCCAGGTACTTTCTCTTCTGCTCCTCGTTGCCCGCGAGCTTGATGGGCGTCAGCGCGAGGCCGTTCGCCAGGAGGCTCGCCTGGATGCCGGTGCAGCCGTAGGCGAGCTCCTCGGCGATGAGGGCGCTGGCGAGCGCGCCGAGGCCCGCGCCGCCGTACTCGGCCGGACAGGTCGAGCCCACGAGGCCGATCTTCCAGGCCTGCTCGAACACGTCCATCGGCAAGCGCGCCTCGCGGTCGCACTGCGCGGCGAGCGGCGTGATGCGCTCGGCGGTGAACCGGCGCGCGGTCTGGACGAGGGCCTCGTGTTCCTCGGACAGATCGAAGTCGACCAAGGCTCACTCCTTCATGCGGCGCTTGCGGCGCTCGACGTCGGCCCGCGCAGCTCGGGCGCCGGCTATGTAGCCGATCACCAGCCCGAGCAAGGTCACCATCGGGATGTACAAGAGGTGTGCGCTGCTCATGTGACGGCTGCTCCTCGAGCCCGTCGGCGCCGGTGACCGCCGCACGCCGCACGGCGCGCCGGAGCGTCGGCCACCGCAGCCGCGGTCAGTCTGCCTCGTCGGCCGGATCGTCCTTCGTCGGCGGCTTCTCGCGCGTCTTGCCGCCGGCGTCGGCCGCGGGTGCGCTCTTGTCGCTGCCCGCCGTGCGCTTCGCCGCGGCCACCTTGCCCCCACCGCCCTCGCCCGCGCCAGCACCAGCGGCGCGCGCGCGGCCGAGGTCGGCCTCGAGCTTGTCGATGCGCGCCGCCAGTTGCTTGTGGCGCCGGAGCGACAGCCAGAGCACGCCGAACACCACGAGCCAGATGACGGCGTAGGCCTCGATGAGCAACAGCTCGCCGCTGCGCGTGTTGCCGCCGCCGGCCACGGGCCGGTACGACTCGTTGCGCGCGTCCGGGTCGTCGACGGCGCTGGCGCTCCCGCTCGGGACGGGCGCGGTGACTTCGCTCGCGGTCGCGCTCGGGGCCGGTTGCGCGGACGCGCTCGGCACGCGCGCGGCCCAGACGAGCACGCCGGCGCAGAGCGCGAGGAGCGCGATGCGACCGCGTGGGGCACGGCCCGCCACGGACGCGCTCGGGTGGGAGGTCGGGATCGCCTTGTCGTTCGAAGCCATGGCGTCTTTCAATCCTGTGTCAGGCCGAGCTCGATGGCCTGCTCCTCGAGGGCCTCCAGGCGGTAGGCAGCCCGGTGCAGCCGCACGCGCTCCCAGATCAGCGTCACGACGAGGAGCGTGAACGTCAGGAACCCGAGACCGAGCGCGAGCTTCATGTCCGGGTGGCTGAGACCGCCGCCGCCGCCGGTGATGACCTTGGGATGCTGCCCGCCCCACTTCTGCACCGAGAAGTGGATGATGGGCAGGTTGGCCGCCCCCAGCACGCCGAGCGCGGCCGAGAAGCGCCGCTCGCTCTCGCCGCTGCCGACGAAGCGCCGCAGCACCACGTAGGCCACGTAGATGAGGACACTCAGCAGCGACGTCGTCAGGCGCGGATCCCACGTCCAGAACTTGCCCCAAGCCTTCGCCGCCCAGAGCGGGCCCGTGATGAGGACGATCAGACCCATCGCGACCGCCACCTCGGCACCGGCGCGCGCCAAGGCGTCCCAGCGCGGCGTGCCGCGGTACAGGTAGGCGGCCGAGCCGACGAAGCACACCGTGGCCCCGAGGTACATGCCGTAGGCAGCGGGCACGTGGAAGTAGAAGATCTTCTGGACGATGCCCATCGTCGCTTCGGTCGGCACCCTCAGGAACACGAACTGAAGGGTCCCGATGAGCAACACCGCCGTGACGACGACGAGGCCGCGGTGGACGAGCACGCCGACGCCGCCCGAGCCCACTCGCTCGCCCCCCGCCTTGCCCGTGCGCGCCTCAGCCATCGTCGCCTCCAGCTACCCCACCGGCGCACGCTAGTCGCCCGCGACCCGGTGTTCAAGCGCCGCCGGGTCGCCGGGCGCCATCAGCGTGCGTCGGGCGCGATGGCGTCCCAGCCGGTCGCCTTCGCGAGCCGCGCCATCGCGAGGTTGTACTCCATGGTGGCGTTGAGCGCGTTGTAGCGGTGCTCGAGGTACGCCTTGGCGGGGTCGAGCAGCTCTTTTTCCTCCATCGTCCCGACGTCGATGGCCTGCTGCACGGTCACGAGCCAGCGCTTGGCGTACTTGGCCGCCTTCCGGTACGCGCCGAGGCGCTTGCCCCAGTCGACGACCTCGGCGTAGGCCTGCTCGACCTCGGCCGCGACGCCGCCGAGCGCCTTGCGGTCGAGGGCCATCATCTCGCGCAGCTGCGCCTCGGCGAACTCGACTCGCGCCACCTGCGGCACCACGTCGAGCTTCCACTGGAAGACGAGGCCGGCCCCGTAGTGGAAGTAGTTCGGGTCGCCGGTGAAGGGGTTCACCTGGTCGGCCACCTCGGGCGCGACGCTCGCGCCGGCAGAGAGGGCGATGCCGATGTCGGGAAACATGCCGGCCTGGCTCTGGCGTACCTGGGCCTGCCGCGCCTCGATGCCGGCGCGCACCATCTGCATCTCGGGGCGATGCAGGCGGGCGGCCTGCAGGTAGCGCGAGACGTGCCCGAGGCGGTGGCGCGCGAGCCGGATGGGCTCGTCGGGCACCTCGAGCCGGTCGATGCCGGTGTAGAAGCGCAGCCCCGCCAGCGCGACCGAGATCCATTTCTCGGCCTCCGAGTGCTTGATCTCGAGCTCGCTGCCGTGGGTCTGCATCTTCAAGAGGTCGATGGGGTCACCGTCCTCGTTGTCGACCTTCTGCTGCAGGTCTGCCTCGGCCTTGCGGATGCGCTCCTCGGCGTCGTGGAGCAGCTCGAGCGCCTGCCGGGCGAGCTGCAGGCCGAAGTAGGCGCGGCGCACCTCGTAGCGCACCTCGTCGCGCGCCACCTCGACGCTCGCCTCGTTGACTCGCACGTTGGCCTCGGCCGCGTCCCAGAGGCTCGTGATCTTGCCGAACGTCCAGAGCGGGATGATGCCGTCGAAGCTGGTGCGCCAGCCGAGGCCCATGCTCGATGTGATGGACTGGTCGGTGTTGGGGCTGAAGACGTTCGTGCCGCGGGTGGTCGCCGAGAGGCCGATGCCGCCAGTGAGGCTGAACATCATGTACGGAGCGAAGTGCGCCTCGAGCAGCTGCGCCTTGACCTGGTCGACGCGCGCCCGGGCGGCCTGGACGTTCGGGTGGTTGAGGTCCGCGAGCCGCAGACAGCGCAGCAGATCGAAGCCGACGGTCGACTTCTGCCCGCTCGGAAGGTGGGTGTCGGCCGGCTCGCCCTCGGACTCATCGTCCTGCTCGGGCGGGTCGCCCGCGACCGCACGCGGCGCGCCGAGCCCGAGGGCCCCGCCCAGGCACAGGGCGAGCCACCCGCCCCGCGAGCGGCCGACGCGCCGGCGCGGCACCGCGGGTGCGGGCGTCTGCTTCGAGCCTCGGCGCAGCCTCCTCATGCGGGTCGCAGGCTACTTTCGCCGCGCAGGCGGAAGAACACAATTCGGAGGCTCCTGCGCTGCCGGCGCCGCCGCGCCGACCCGGTGACAGAGCCGCCGGAAGTTCGCCGGGTCGAGCCCCGCGCGGCGCGCCGCCTCGCGGCGCCGCCCACCGGTCGCGGCGAGCAGGTGCCGGACGTAGGCGGCGTCGAAGTCCTGGACGGCGCGCACCTTGGCGGTGCGGTAGGGTAGGTCCGCGAGCTCCGCCCAGTCACCGGCGCCGGATTCCGGCACCCGCTCGGCGAGACCCTCGAGGTCGCGCGGCAGCAGCACCTCACCTTGACAGGCCGCGACGGCCGCGACGACGACCTGCTCGAGCTCGGCGAGATTGCCGGGCCAGTCGCGCGCGCGCAGCCGGCGCAGGGTCTCGGTCCCGATGCGCCGGATGGTGCGCCCGAGCCGCGGCGCGTGGCGCCGCAGGAAGTGGTACGCGAAGAGCGCGATCTCGTCACGCCGCCGGCGCAGCGGCGGCAGCTCGAGGCGCAAGGCGAGGCGCACGGCGAGTGGCGCGTGGAGCCGGTGCTCGGCGCTGAGCTTGCGCACCGGCTCGTCGGTGAGGGCGCAGAGCCGGACGTCGGCCGCAGCCTCCCCGCCCCCCGCACTCCGGGAGACGCCGAGGCCCTCGGGCCACAGGCGCAGGTGCAGCCTCTGCTGCAGCGGCAGCGGCAGCCGCTCGAGGCCCACGACCACGAGCGTGCCCCCGATGGCCCGGCGCAGCAGGCCCGTGTCGGCGTCGAAGAGCTCGCCCTCGAGCACGGCCGGGTCGACGGCTCCGGCGTCGCACACGCGCACCGGGCCCGCCGCGCGCCGCCCGTGCTCGCACAGCAGGCGCGCGAAGGTGCGCTTGCCCGTGCCCGGCTCGCCAGAGAGGGCGACCGCGGCGTCGAGCTCGGCGAAGGCGACCAGCTGGCGCGCGAGCCGCGCGACGAGACCGCTCGCCAGGAGGAGCTCGCCCCGGGACAGGCCGTCGACGTCGCGGTGGGCGGCGCGCTCGGCGCGGAGCGCGCGCTCGGCCACGGCGCGCTCGAAGCTGGCCACCATCACCTCCGGCGCCTCGACCGGCATCTGCACCACGAAGCCGGCCGCGGTCCTGGCGAGCGCGGCGGCGCGCGCGAGTGCCTCCGACGGCGCAGCGATGGCGACGGGCACGCGCGGGTCGGCGTCGCGCAGGCGCTCGAGCGCCTGCGGCTCCGCGACGAGACCGAGCGCCACGCACACGACGTCGAGCGCCGACGTGCGCAGGGCCGCGTGCACGCCCTCGAGGTCGGGCGCCGTGAGGACCTGGAAGCCCGCGGCGAGCAGCACCCGCGCGAGCGCCCGGCGCTCGCTCGCGTCGCCGCTCGCCACGAGGAGCTGCCCGCGCGAGGCTACCACGCCGCCGATCCTCGCCGCCCTCAGCGCGCGGCGTCGGTGTTGCCGAGCGACGTCGCGGTGCCGGGGCGCAGGCGCCCCTCGTGGTCGTGCACCAGGCGGCGGTTCTCCTCGCCGTAGGGGCCGTGGCGGTGCATCACGTCGTAGCCGAAGCGGACGTCGTCCTCGGCCCGGTAGTGCGAGTCGTGCTCGTCGGGTCGCAGCGGCGGGAACCACACGACGAGCCGCGTGCCGAAGGGCGTGCGATGGACGGAGGTCTTCGGCACCACGGGCTGGCGCAGCTCGATGACGAACTGGGCGTCGTCGCCGAGCTGCTCGAGGTGGACGCGCGACACGGGCGAGCGGTCGAAGTAGCTCGACGGCATGCCCATGCGGTTGACCCGATCCGGCACGCGCACGCCCTTCAGCCGGAAGGTCACCTTCACGGTTCCGTCGACCTCGGTGATGGGCACGTGCGCGCTCACCTCCACGAAGGCGCGGGAGCTGCCGTCGGCGAAGGTCCGAAACCCGGGCAGGGTCGCGATGGCCACGCCGCCGTGCGGCGAGCCGTCCATGGAGAGCTCCTCGCCCTCGTCGGGCACGACCTCGGCCACGGCCGCGGAGTCCGGCGCCGGCTCGAGCGCGTCGTGCGTGGTCCGGGGCTTGGGAGGCGGGTCGCTCGCACAGCCTGCGCCGACGAGCGCGGCGGCGACGCAGAGGGCGCCGACGCTCCACGCGGAACGACCGGGTTCGTGGAGGCTCACGGTGGGTCATTACAGCACGCGGCTCCGCGCCGATCCAGCCGGCCTCGGCGGGCGCCGGCGGCGGCGGCCCGGGTGCAGGGCCGTGCGGCGACCATTTGCGCGCCTGGACCCGCATGCGTTAAGGGTGGACGGTGTCGTTCCCGCCCCCCATCACCGGTGCCGGCACGGGCGCCGGCGCGACCCCGTCGCCGCGCACCTCGGCGGCGAGCCCGGCGGTCGTCGAGCTCGCGGCGCTGCTCGGGCGCGGCACACGCTACGCCGGCAAGCTCTACTTCGAGGGCCGGGTGCGCATCGAGGGACACTTCGAGGGCGAGATCCGCGGCGCCGACGTGCTCATCATCGGCGACGGAGCGGTCATCGAAGGCGACATCGAGGTGGGTGCGTGCATCGTCACCGGCGGCCACGTGACCGCCAACATCCGCGCCCGCGAGGCGATCGAGCTGCACGTGCCCGCGGTCGTGCGCGGCGACCTCCACGCCCCGGCGATCTTCATCGATCGCGGCGTGAGCTTCGAGGGCCGGTGCCGCATGGCGCCGCTCGACGCCGCCGAGACCCCGCCCCCCGAGCGCGTCGCGACGACCGCGCCGCCGCCCGCGGTCGACGCGCCGGCGGCGCGCACCGAACCGGCCGCCACGCCGCCGGGTGGCGAGACGCTCGCTGGCGAGCCGCCGCGAGGTGATGAAAGCTAGTCCCGTGCGTATCTTCGTCCTTCCGGTCGCCGCGCTCGGCGCGGCTCTGCTCTCCGTCCTGCTCGCTGCGAGCGCCACCCAGGCGCAGGAGCCCCCCAGCCCCGGGCCGAGCGCCGTGCCCGCGCCGAGCGCGGCGCCTGCCGCGAGCGCGCCCGCGACCGAGCCGCCCGCCATCGACGCCGCAGAGCCGCCCGACCCGAGCGCCGCGCCCGAGGCGAGCGAGGCCCCTCCGATCCCCGACTACGGCGCGGCGCGCGTCCGACAGGTGGCGGTGCCCGGCAGCGAGACCAACATGGGCGTCGCGACCATCGGCATCCACGCACCCATCGCCAAGGTGCGCCGCATCATCCAGGACTACGGCAAGTACGACCAGGTGCTGCCCAAGCTCGAGCAGAGTCGCGTGGTCGGCCGCACCAAGGAGGGCGCGACGGACGTGTACGTGCGGGCCCCCATCCTCCACGGGATGATGCACGTCTGGGCGAAGCTGCGCTTCGACAAGCCCAAGCCCTTCCACGACTCGGGCGAGGTCATCGCCTCGGAGCTCGTCGAGGGCAACATCGGGTCGTGGCACGCGCGCTGGAAGCTCTGGCCCTGCGGACCGCAGCGCACCCTGCTCACGATGGAGCTGCACGTCGAGGTCGACGCGCCGGTACCCGACTCGCTCGTCGGCGACATGCTCGCGTGGGCCGCCGAGCACAGCGTGGACGCCGTGCGCGAGCGGGCCGAGTGCCCGCCGAAGCCATGAGGGCGGCGCAGAGGCACGACGCGGGCGGCAGCGGGCGGTGAACTTCGAGGCGTTCGTGCTGTTCGTGCTCGGGCTCGGACCCGCCGAGCCCGGCACGCCGCCGCCCGGGTCCGCGGCGAGCCCGCCGAGCTGCCCCGCGGGCACGGTGCTCGTGACCGGGACGCACCACGAGCAGCTGCAACGGATCTGCACCGACTACCGCGCGGGCAAGTGCCTCGCGTTCCTGCCCGGGCTCGTGCTCCAGGAGCCGGCCGCGACCCCCGTGCGCACGTGCATGGACGTGTTCGAGTGGCCCAACCAGAGCGGCGCCCTGCCGCAGGTGATGCTGAGCTACCTCGAGGCCGAGGCCGCCTGCGCGGGCGCCGGCAAGCGCCTGTGCACCGAGCGGGAGTGGGAGCTCGCCTGCGAGGGGCCGGCGAGCCTGCCGTGGCCCTACGGCTGGGCGAAGCAGCCCGGCGCCTGCCACGTGGACGCGCCCTACAAGGCGCACGTCGAGTCGCGCTTCGAGAGCCCCGACCCGGCCGTCCGGCAGCGCGAGACGGCGCGCTTGTGGCAGGGCGTGCCGAGCGGCAGCTTCCCGGCGTGCGTCAGCGCCTTCGGGGTCCACGACCTCGTCGGCAACGTCGAGGAGTGGGTGGCGACCTCGCGGCCCGAGTGGCCGTATCGCTCCGCGCTCAAGGGCGGCTACTGGTCGAAGAGCCACACCGGCTGCCGCGGCACGAACGAGCGCCACGACGTGCGCTTCCGCTTCTACGAGATCGGCTTCCGCTGCTGCGCCGAGCCGCAGGGGTGAGACCCGCAGGGGGAGCTCGGGCGGCTCACGCCTACATCGCGTCCACGACGGCGTACGGGTCGCTGTTCTCGAGCGCGAGGCGCGCCGCCTCCCCCTTCGCCACGACGCCCTTGGCGTGCTCCGGCAGGGCCGGCAGGAGCGCCGGATCGACGTCCTCGGCGAGGTAGTAGATCTCCGGGGTGGCGCGGTAGCCCGAGTAGTACTGCAGCGTCTCCTTGTGGCCGTCGAGATAGGTCACGGTGACGACGCTGTTCACGTCCATGCCGCGGGTGCCCGTCTGGTGCCGGAACATCCGGCCGGGCTTGAGGCCCGGGCGCACCTCGATGCGACGCACGAAGTTCTGCACGTTGCTGACGCCGTAGGCGTACTCGACCTTGTCGACGACCTTGCCGCCGAGCAGCTCGACGCGCAGCTTGGTCGGCTCCGGCACGGAGGCGTGCACGACCACGGTGAAGGGCAGCGGGTTCTCGATCTTGAGATCGACCACACCGTACGCGACCGTGGCGTCGAGACCGAGCGGGGCGTAGGCGCTCGGCCGCGAGTGACTGCGCCGCTCGACGATGCGTAGGCCGCCGTAGATCGCCGCGGCGTGCAGCGTGCTCGACACCTGGCAGGTGCCGCCGCCGACGCCGGTGGTGAGCTCGTCCCCCTGGATTTCGGGCGCGTAGCTGAAGCCGCGCTCGAGCGTGCGCGGCCCCACGCGCGCGTTGAAGGACACGACGGCTCCGGGACGGAGGACGAGCCCGTCGAGCAGGCCCGCCGCGCGCGCGATGTTGCCGCCGCGCCCGCGGCCGACGCCGGTGAACCCGAAGCGGGTCTCGTAGCTCGACAGCACCGTGCCGATGTCGATGTCGGCGAGCGTCGCGAGGGTCACCTCCGCCTGTACCTCGCGCGTGCCGAGTGTCACGACGCCCTCTTCCCATGCGCCCGCCGCGACGGCCTCGACGCCGGCCTCGACATCGAGCTCGGCGCCCACCCGATCGGGGATCTTGCGGTGCCCGGCGATGTCGAGCTCGGCGTTGACCGGGTCGCGCGCCAGCATCGCCCCGCAGGCGCTCGCGAGCTCGGCGGCCGCGAGCTCGCGGTCCACGCGGAGCACGAGCGGCACGTCGAGCTCGGCGCGACGCGCGCGCGCCGCCGCGAGCGCGACCTCCGCCAGGGTCGCGTCCACGTCCACGGCGACCCCCAGCGCGCCGGCGGTCGTCTGGAAGAGGCACCCGAGCTCGTCGTCGTCGCCGGCCCCGGCGGCCGGCGCACGCACGAGCACGGGGGCCGCGGCGAGCTCGTCGGCGAGGCGCGCCACGAGCTCGAGGCCGGGGTCGCCGTCGGGCAGCGGCTCCCCGCCCACGCGCAGGCCGTGCGGCGTCGGCGAGGCGAGGAGCCCGGGGATGGCGAGGCGCAGCCCCACGAGCCCGAGCCCTACGCCGAGCACCACGCTACCGCCGACCGCAATCCAGCGCTTCATCGTCCCTCGAGGCCACAACGCTCGTGGCCGCACGAGCCGTCCCGCCGCGCGGCCGGGGCCACCGCGGCGGATCGACACCGATCGTACCGAGCCGGCCCGCGGCGCGCCAACTTTGCCCCGGTTCCCGGCTCGGGCCCGACCTCGGGGCGGCTCAGCCGCCACCCACGAAGTGCACGATCTCGAGCCGATCGTCCGCCGCGAGCGGGGTCGAGGCGTGAGCCGCGCGCGGCACGACCTCGCCGTTGCGCTCCACCGCGACCGGCCCCGTGCGGAGGCCCAGCTGCTCGATCAGGCTCCGCACCGTGGCGCCGGCCGGCACCTCGAGGGGCTCGCCGTTCACCGTGATGTCCATGCGTCCTGCTCCCGATCGCGCGCCGTTTCCTCACCGCCCGGCGCGCCGCCGGGCCAGCCGAAGCGCGGGTCGCGCGCCCGATACCGCGCCACGGCGTCGACGTACGCGACCGCACCGTCCGGCCCGAGTCGCCGCTCGGCGTCGGTGACCTCGCGCACGACCTTCGCGGGGCTGCCGCGCACGAGCGAGCGCGGCGGCACGACCATGCGCGGCGGGCACAGGGTGCCCGCGGCGACGAGCGAGCCTTCGCCGATGACCACGTTGTCGAGCAGGATGGAGCCCATGCCGACGAGGCAGCCGTCACCGACGCGGCAGCCGTGCAGGATGGCCCCGTGACCGACCGTGACGTCGTCGCCGACGACGACGTCGGACAGGCCCCCGGTCATGTGGAGGCAGCACAGATCCTGCACGTTCGAGCGGCGGCCGATGCGGATCGGGCCGACGTCACCGCGCAGCACCGTGCCGAACCAGATGCTGCTCCCTGCCGCGAGCTCGACGTCGCCGATGATGACCGCCGTCGGCGCCACGAAGACGCCCGCCGCGAGGCGTGGAACGTGCTCACCGAAGGACAGGACGTGCATGGGCTCCTCAGCCGTGACCCGCGCTCGCGCCGAGGAGCGGCAGCGCCCGACGCGGCCGGGCGCCGCCGTCCGCCGCGCTCTGCGGCCGCAGCCGCTCGTGCTCTCCCGGCGCGAGGCGCGCGCCGAGCGAGTGCTTGAAGGCCTCGACGATCTCCACGACCACGAGCTCGCCGGTGAGCTCGAGCTCGCTCGCGCCCTCGATGTGCGCGATCTCGTTCCGCTCGGTACGACCCGTGTGGCGCGCCGGCGAGCTCTTGCTGGGCCCCTCCACGAGCACCTGCTGCCGGCTGCCGACGAGCCCGCGGAGGTGCGCGCCGGCGAGCTCCTCGGACACGGCGAAGAGGGCCGCGAGCCGCTCTTCCTTCACACTCTCGGGCACGTCGTCGCAGAGCTTCAGCGCGGGCGTCAGCGGGCGGGGCGAGTACTTGAAGCCGAAGAGCGACGTGAACCCGACCTCGCGCACGAGCGCGAGCGTGGCGGCGAAGTCCTCCTCGGTCTCGCCCGAGAAGCCGACGATGACGTCGGTCGACAGGGTGAGGCCGGGGACGGCGCGGCGCAGAGCGTCCACCCGGCAGAGGTACTCCGCCCGATCGTGCCGGCGAATCATGCGCTTCAGCATGCGGTCGCTGCCGCTCTGCACCGGCAGGTGCAGGTGCCGGCACAGGACGGACAGCTCGCGGTGCGCCGCGACGAGCGAGCGCGACAGGTGGCGCGGGTGCGGACTCGTGTAACGCAAGCGCGCGAGCGCCGGCACCTCGGCGGCGATGCGGCCGCAGAGCGCCGCGAGCTCGCTCTCGCCCGGGTCGTGCGGGTCGTGCTGCGGCGCCGGCGGGAGCGCCCGCAGCGGATCGGTGTAGCTGTTGACGGTCTGCCCGAGGAGCGTCACCTCGCGCACGCCGCCCGCGACCAGACCGGCGACCTCGGCGACGATGTCGTCGCTCGGGCGATAGCGCTCGGGACCGCGGGTGTAGGGCACGATGCAGAACGAGCAGCGCTCGTCGCAGCCCTTCATGATCGTGACGTAGGCGCAGGCGCGGCGGGCGCCGCCGTGGGAGGCGGACGGCGCGAGGAAATGCGGCGCGTCGAGATCGAAGGCCGTGCGCACGAGCGGCGGCCCCCCGAGCTCGGCCTGCGCCAGCAGCCCCGGCAGCTCGCCGATGTTGTCGGGTCCGATGACGACGTCGATCGCGGGCATGGCGCGCGCCAGCGCCGCGCCCTCGTGCTGCGCCATGCAGCCCGCGACCACGATCACGAGCTCGGGCCGGTGACGCTTCAGGCGCGCGATGCGCCCGACCTCGCTGCGCAGCTTGTGCTCGGCCTTCTCGCGCACGCTGCACGTGTTGAGGACCACGATGTCGGCCGCGGCCGGCTGCTCGGTGGGCTCGTGGCCGGCGCCACGCAGCACGGACTCGAGCCTGTCCGAGTCGTGCTTGTTCATCTGGCAGCCGAAGGTGATGACCGCGAAGCGCGCCATGTGGGCCTCGCGTAACAGATATGCGTGGCACGCGCCAGCGCGCGAGCACGGGCGGTGCGCCGCTCAGGTCGGCACGCCGCGCGCGACGAGCTCGGCCACGTAGCCCCCGAGGGCGTCGCGAGCGCGCTCGTCCAGGGAGTCGAGCTCGAGGCCGGCGTAGGCGCCGTCGGGCGCCCTCACGTAGCGGACCTCGGCCGTGACCTCGAGAGGCACGGCCGGTCCGAGGGCGAGCGTGAGGCGCAGCCGGGCGCCGACCTCGAACGGGGGCCGGCCTCGCACCCACACGCCGAGCCCCCCGAGGCTCACGTCCACGACGTGGAGCTCCCCGGCGGCGTCTGCGGGGACGAGGGCGGCGGTCGCGGGTAGCTCGATGACGGGGCGCACGCGGACGTGTCTTCGGCGTTCCTGCATGGATGGCTCCCGACGCTAGCCCAGGCGCGGGGCGGGACCAACGGCGAGCAGGGGGGTGGGCGACCGCACGGGCCTCCGCGTTGCGAGCGCGGCGGCGCGCGGTCATCCTGGCGGGGATGAATCGCGACGCTGCGGCACGAAGGTGCTGGCTCGCACGAGCGCTCGCCGGCGCGGGCGCGCTGGCGACCTCGAGCGCGGTGGTGCTCGGATGCGGGTGCGCGCACGTTCCCGGGGACGCCCCGCCGGCCGCCTCGTCCGCGCAGGCGGTGGCGCCGGCCGAGCTCGTGACCGGCGACGCCGCGCTCCGCGCGAAGCTCCGCGCCGCCCTCGCGGCGCGCGGGCCGGACTACGTCCCGCGCACGCGCCACCTCGCCCCGGACGGCAGCCCGACGTACGTCAACCGGCTGATCCTCGAGTCGAGCCCCTACCTGCTGCAGCACGCCCACAACCCGGTGGCCTGGTTCCCGTGGGGCGAGGAGGCCTTCGAGCTCGCGCGCAAGCTCGGACGCCCGGTGTTCCTCAGCGTGGGCTACTCCACCTGCCACTGGTGCCACGTGATGGAGGAGGAGAGCTTCGAGGACGAGCCGATCGCGCGCTACCTCAACGACCACTACGTGCCGATCAAGGTCGACCGCGAGGAGCGCCCCGACGTCGACGCCACCTACATGGTGGCGCTCCAGCTCGTGACGGGCTCGGGGGGCTGGCCGATGAACCTCTGGCTCACCCCCGACCGGCGACCGTTCCACGCCGGGACGTACTTCCCGCCCCGCGACGGCGTGCGGCCCGGGATGCGCGGGCTGCTCGGCGTCCTCACCGAGCTCGCCGGGCGCTTCGAGCAGGATCCGGAGCGCATCACGGAGGCGAGCGGCGCCATCGCGACCGACCTGGCGCGCGAGCTCGCTGCGGAGGCCACGCCGAGCCCGATACCCGGGATCGAGGCGCTCGCGGCCGCGTCGGCCTGGGCGACGAGCCACGCGGACCCGAGCTACGGAGGCAACGCCGGGGCCCCGAAGTTCCCCGCGAACCTGCCGCTCCGCGCCCTCTTGCGTCACGCGTGGCGGAGCGGCGACCGCGAGGCGGCGGCGCTCGTGACGCGCACGCTCGACCACATGGCGCGCGGCGGCATCCACGACCACGTCGCGGGTGGATTCCACCGCTACGCCGTCGACGCGCGCTGGCTCGTGCCGCACTTCGAGAAGATGCTGTACGACAACGCGGAGCTCGCCATCTGCTACCTCGAGGCCGCGAGCTTCGAGCCGCGACCCGAGCTCGTGGCCGTGGCGCGCGACACGCTCGACTACGTCGCGCGCGAGCTCCGCGTCCCGGGCGGGGGCTTCGCCTCCGCGACGGACGCCGACAGCCTCGCGCCGGGCGGGGCGCGCAGGGAAGGCTACTACTTCACCTGGACACCGGCGGAGCTGGACGCCGCCCTCGGCCCCCGCGCCCCGCTCGCACGCGCATGGTTCGCGGTGAGCGAAGGCGGCAACCTCGCGGGCGGCCGGAGCGTGCTGCACGTCCCGAGGCCCGCGGTCGAGGTCGCAGCCGAGCTCGGCCTCCGCCTCGACGACTTCGAGCGCGAGCGCGCCGCCACCGTGCTCGCCCTGCGCGAGGCGCGTGCGCGGCGCCCCGCGCCGCTGCGCGACGACAAGGTCCAGGTCGACTGGAATGCGCTCGCGATCTCCGCCTTCGCGCGCGGCGCGCTCGCGCTCGGCGACGCCTCCTACGCGACGATCGCAGCGGACGCCGCGGAGCTCGTGGAGCGGGAGCTGCGCGTCGGCGGAGCACTGCGGCACAGCCTCGCGGGCGGGACGCCGGGCGCTCCGGCCTTCGCCGACGACTACGCCCTGCTCTCTGCCGCCGAGCTCGACCTGTTCGAGCTCACGGCCGACCCGCGCTGGCTCGACGCGGCCGTCCGCAACCTGGACGTGCTCGAACGCGACTTCCGCGCCCCCGCGGGTGGCTACTACCGCACGTCGGCGGCCCACGAGAACCTGTTCGGCCGCGAGCTCGTCGACCGCGACGGCGTCGTGCCGAGCGCGACCAGCGTCGCGGCGCTGTGCGCCCTGCGCCTGGCGGGGCTCACGGGCGACGACCGCTGGCGCGCGCGCGGCGAGGCTGCGCTCGCCGCCCTCGGCAGCCGGCTTCGCGACGCGCCGCAGTCCCTGGGCGCCGGCCTGCTCGCCCTCGACTTCTTCCGCGGTGAGCCGCGCGAGATCGCGATCGTCCTGCCCGACGGACAGAGCAGCCGGGATCCGGCCGCGCGCGCCCTGCAGGACGAGCTGGCGCGGCACTTCGTGCCGAACCGCGTGCTCGTGGTCGCGCCCGAGGCGCACGTGCGCGAGCTCGCGCCACGCGTGCCGTGGCTCGCGGCGAAGCGTGCGCTCGGCGGCAAGGCGACCGCCTACGTGTGCGAGCGCGGGCGCTGCGAGCTGCCGGCGACCGACGCCGCCGCCTTCGGTCGCGCCCTCGACAAGCGCCCCGCCCCGCCCGCGCTCGTGCTGCCGACGCCGGCGCCGTGACGGCGCTCGCTCGCACTTTCTTTCCCGACCCCCCCGCTTCGTGGGATCCCTTGGGCGTGCCGCCCGCCGCGCGGCGTGCGAGATTTCCCTGCCGATGCCAGCCACGCGCTTCGCCAACCTGGTCGAGATGTGGGAGCGCTCGGCGGCGCGTTTCGCGACCGCGCCGCTCTTCGGCGCGAAGGTGGACGGCACCTGGCGCTACACCACTTATGGCGAGGTGGACCGGCGCGTGCGCGCGCTGCGCGCCAGCCTCGGGGCGCTCGGGGTCGGACGCGGAGACCGGGTCGCCCTCGTGTGCGACAACCGCGTGGAGTGGGCGGTCGTGGCGCACGCCACCTACGGGCTCGGTGCCGCGCTCGTGCCGATGTACGAGGCGCAGCGCCCCGAGGACTGGGAGTTCGTGTGCCGCGACGCGGGCGCGAAGCTCGTGGTGGCGGGCCGCCCCCACGTCGCCGAGGCCTGCCGCGCCTTCGCCGCGCGAGCTCCGTCGGTGGCGCACGTGATCGGCCTCGAGGCGCCGCGCGGCGACCCGAGCTCCTACGCGGCGCTGCTGGCGCAGGGCGCGGAGGCGCCGCGCGCGCCGCTCGTGCCGGCCGGCTCCGACACCGCCACCATCCTCTACACCGCGGGGACGACCGGCCGTCCGAAGGGCGCGGTCCTGACGCACGACAACATCGCCTCGAACGTGTGGGCCCTGCACGAGCTCCTGCCGCTGTCCGGCTCCGACCGCAGCCTGTGCTACCTGCCGTGGGCGCACGCGTTCGGCCACACCTGCGAGCTCCACGCCCTCTCGGCCCTCGGCGCCTCGCTCGCACTCGCCGAGGCGAACGACCGCATCGTGGCGAACCTGGCGGAGGTCTCGCCGACGATCCTCGTGAGCGTACCGCTCGTCTTCCAGCGCCTGCGCGAGACCCTGGAGCGCCAGCTCGATCGCGCGCCCAGGCTGCTCCGCACGCTGTGTGCCGAGGGCCTCGCCGCCGCCCAGGCGTCGCGCCGCCGCAAGCTCGACCTGCGCGAGCGAGCGACCCTCGCGGCGGCGGACCGCATCGTGTTCGCCCGGGTGCGTGCCCGGCTCGGCGGCCGCCTCAGGTACGCCTTCAGCGGGGCGGCGGCGCTCGCGCCGGCCGTGGCCGACCTCATCGCGGCCGTCGGCATCACCGTCTACGAAGGCTACGGTCTCACCGAGACGGGCCCGGTGGTGGCGGCCAACGGCCCGCGCGCGCACCGCATCGGCAGCGTGGGCAAGCCGGTCGCGGGCGTGCGCGTCCTCATCGACCGCACGCGCACGGGCGACCCGCGGCAGGGAGAGATCGTCGTGTACGGTCCCGGCGTGATGCGCGGTTACCACGAGCGCCCGGAAGAGACCGCGAGCGTGCTCGCCGCCGACGGAGCCTTCCGCACGGGCGACCTCGGCTACCTCGACGGCGACGGCTTTCTGTACGTCACCGGTCGGCTCGCCGAGCAGTACAAGCTCGACAACGGCAAGCTCGTCGCGCCGGCACCGCTCGAGGAGATGCTGCGAGCCTCCCCCTACGTCGCCAACGTCATGATCTACGGCGACAATCGCCCCTACAACGTCGCCTTGGTGGTGCCGGATCTCGACGCCGTCGCGGCGTGGGCGCGGGCCCGCAAGCTGCACTTCGCGGGCACGGCGGAGCTGCTGTCGAGCCGCGAGGTCACGGCGCTGCTCGAGCGCGAGGTCGCCAGGTGCTCGGGGAGCTTCCGCGCCTTCGAGCGCGTCGCCCGGCTCGCGCTCGTCGAGGAGAGCTTCACCGTGGACAACGGCCTCTTGACGCCCACGCACCGCGTCCGCCGCCGCGCCGTCGTGGAGCGGCACGGCCGGCTGCTCCTCGCCCTCTACGACGACGCTCCCGCGGTCGCGCGAGACTGACATGCGAACGCGGCCCCCGCGGCGGCGAAGCCGGCCTACCCTGCCCTGCGCGCTCGCCGCGCTCGCCGCGCTCGCCGCGTTCGCGGGTGCGCCCGGCTGTGGCCGCGAGGACGACGGCCGCGCGAGCGCCGCCGCCGCGGCGACGACGACGACCGCGCTCGGCGCGACGGCGACGACCGCGACCACCTCCCCGTCCTCCGCGCCGGCCGCCCCGAGCGCGACCCCCGGCGCAGAGCCCGACGCGAGCGCGCCTGCCGACGCCGGCGGGCCCGACGCGGGCGCCTCCCCGTGCCCCGCCGAGATGGCGCTCGTGGCCGGGCGCTACTGCCCGGTCGTGTCGCAGCCGTGCGCGCGACAGAACCCGGTCGCCGGCCACCACTGCCTCG
>JADLAB010000321.1 GCA_020848455.1 Polyangiaceae bacterium | reverse complement strand
TTTCTGACCGGCTACCCAAACTTCGGTGGGACAAAGTCGGGAGACAAACTACACAAACCCACGACAATTAATCTGTTAACGCCTATGGGGCCGGGGGGTGAGGGTGACTGCTTCGGTCCGGATGCCGCCTGCTTCTTCGGTCCGGATGCCGCCTGCTGCTTCGGCGCTCTCAGGCCTGGCCCACGCTGCGCATCGACATGACGGTCGCGGGGGTCAGGCCGAGGAGCGCATAGGCCTCTTCCCAGCGCTTCTCGCGCGGCACGTCGAAGCAGATCCGCAGGTCGAGTGGCACGGGGAGCCAGGCGCCGCGGGCGATCTCGCCCTCGAGCTGGCCGGGGGCCCAGCCCGAGTAGCCGAGCATCACGAGCCGGCGCCGCTGCCGGGCCTCGCCCCGCTGCACCTCCGCGGCGAGGTCGTCGAAGGCGCTGCGCGACGAGGTCACGCGCAGGCGCGGCCCCACCTCGATGATGCCGTCGCCGCCGTGCAGGCTCGGGTCCTCGACGAGGAGCCAGCCACTCTGGGGCTGCACGGGCCCGCCGACCCACACCGGCGTCGGATCCCCGTGTCCCTCGGCGTAGCCCGCGTGCTCGAGCAGCTTGCCCAGGCTGAGCGGCGCGGGGCGGTTCACGACGAAGCCGAGCGCGCCGTCCTCGCTGTGCATCGCCAGCAGCACCACCGTCCGGTCGAAGTTCGGATCGCCGAGCGGTGGCGAGGCGATGAGAAACCCCGGGGCCAGACTGTGATTCATGTGCGTCACCCCAGAGTCTTGCATGGGCGACCCCTTGCGTCGATGCTGCCCCCCGGCCGCGCGTGACTCAGCGCGCGCGGTCGCGCCCCATGAGCGAGCCCCACCCCGCAGCGTCCGGTAGCCCCCCGGCCGAGCTCCGCCTCGGCTTCGAGGGCGGGACCGTGTACCTCGCCGGGCTCGATCCCGAGCGCGTCGTGCCGGGCTGCCTCTTCGACCCGCGCTCGGCCGTGCACCGCGCGCCCGCCGTCGGCTACGCGGCGCTCGTGCGCTGGCTGCGCGCGGCCGGCCTGCGCTACCGCGACGAGGCGCGCGGCTACGCGGAGCTCGACGCCTTCGAGGTCGCGCGCCAGGAGCCCTTTCCGTACCAGAAGGAGGCGCTCGCCGCGTGGGAGGCGGCCCACGGTCGCGGGGTCGTCGTGCTGCCGACCGGCGCGGGCAAGACCTTCGTCGCGACGCTCGCCATCGATCGCAAGCGCCGCAGCGCGCTCGTCGTCGTGCCGACGCTCGATCTGCTGAGCCAGTGGTACGACCTTTTGACGGCGGCCTACCCGGTGCCGGTCGGCATCGTCGGCGGCGGCTACCACGAGCTCGGCGAGCTCACGGTCACGACCTACGACTCGGCGCACCTCTACATGGACCGGCTCGGCAACCGCTTCGGGCTCGTCGTGTTCGACGAGTGCCACCACCTGCCGGGCGCGAGCTACGCGCTCGCCGCCCGGGCGGCGCTCGCGCCCTACCGCCTCGGCCTCACGGCGACGCCGGAGCGCACCGACGGCGGCGAGGCGCTCTACGCCGAGCTCATCGGCCCGGTCGTCTACCGGCGCGACATCGTCGAGCTGTCGGGCGACTACCTGGCCGAGTACGAGACGACGCGCATCGGCGTGCCGCTCACGCCGGCCGAGCGCGAGCTCTACGCGGCCGAGCGCGCCCTGTACACGGGCTACCTCCGCGAGCAGGGCATCCGCATGAGCGACCCGCGCGGCTGGAGCGAGTTCGTGATGCGGAGCGCGCGCAGCGAGCCGGGGCGCCGCGCCATGCTCGCCTACCGCACCCAGCGCCGCCTGGCGCTCGCGGCCGAGGGCAAGATCGCCACGCTCGAGCGCCTCCTGCACGCGCACCGCAAGGACCGCGTCATCGTGTTCACGGAGGACAACGCCACCGTGCACCTCATCGCCGAGCGCTTCCTCGTCCCCTGCATCACGCACCAGACGAAGGTCAAGGAGCGGGCCGCCATCCTCGCCGCCCTGAACGCGGGCGAGCTCGGCGCCGTGGCGACCTCGAAGGTGCTGAACGAGGGCGTGAACGTGCCCGAGGCGAACGTGGCGGTGGTGCTCTCGGGCTCGGGCTCGGTGCGCGAGCACGTGCAGCGGCTCGGGCGCATCCTGCGCAAGCGCGCGGGCAAGCGCGCCATCCTCTACGAGCTCGTGAGCGAGGGCACGGGCGAGGAGTCGACGAGCGCGCGCCGGAGAGAGCACAGTGCTTACCGGTGACCTCGTCCGCACGCGCCGGCAGGGCGAGCTCGTCGTGCCGCGCTACCTCGACCGGGCCGCCAAGGCGCGGCTCTTGCCGGTCGCGACCGAGCTCGCGGCCGTGCTCGCGGCCTCCCACGGGCAGAAGCGCGCGCACGTCGAGGCCGCGCTCGACGCCGTCGCCTGCCGGCCGGCCGACCGGCCGATCGTGCTCGGCCTGCGCAAGCTGCTCCTCGACCGCGCCGAGCTCGCGCCCGAGCCGGGGCTCGACCCCGAGCTCGCGCGCGCACGCCTCTTCGGCGCGGCGGCGCGCGTCCGCCGCGAGCTCGCGCCGCTCGAGCCCTTCCGGCGCGAGCGCGTCGTCGCCGACGTGGCGGCCGAGCTCGGCCTCGCGCCCGAGGCCCTCGAGGCGCGCCTCTTCGCGGATCTGCGCCAGAACGAACGGCTCGTCGGGCACCGGCCCATCGCGCCGGCGGCGCTGCTGCTGCGCTACGATCTCGCGCTCGCGCAGGGCGTGCTCGTCCACTCGACGCGCGTCGCCCTCGATTTCGCCGGCGAACGGCCCGAGGCGGTGCGCGGCCTGTTCCGCGCGGCGCGCTTCCACGGCCTGCTCCACCAGGTCGTCGGCGACGAGGCGCGCGGCTACCGCCTCGAGGTCGACGGGCCGCTCTCGCTGTTCGGCGCCGTGCAGCGCTACGGCCTCGCGCTCGCGCTCTTCTTGCCTTCGGTGCTGCGCCTGTCGCGCTTCGAGCTCCTCGCCGAGCTCCGCTGGGGCCTCCGCAAGGAGCGCGCGCTGTTCCGCCTCACGCCCGAGGACGGCCTCGCGGTGCCGGGGGCCGCGGGCGGGCCCGAGCCGCGGCAGCTCGCGCCGCACCTCGAGGAGCTGTGCCGGCGCTTCGCCGCGCTCGGCTCGGCGTGGACCGTCGAGCGGGCCGAGCGCGTCATCGCGCTGCCGGGCGAGCGCGCGTGCGTGCCCGATCTCGTGTTCCGGCGCGCCGCCGCCCCGGGCGCGCCCGCGGCGGAGATCTACCTCGAGGCCTTCGGCTACTGGAGCCGGCAGGCGGTGTGGCAGCGGCTCGAGGTCATCGAGCGCGGCCTGCCGTGCAAGCTCCTGCTCGCGGTCGGCAAGCAGCTGCGCGTGTCCGAGGACCTGCTCGACGACAGCGATCGGGCGGCGCTCTACGTGTACCGCGAGTCCCTGCTGCCGAAGGCCGTGCTTGCCAAGCTCGACGGGCTCGCGGCGTCGGGCTAAGACGCGGCTCCTTCACGGGACCTGCCTCCACGGCGAACCGCGGCGCGCCTCGTGCTCGGGCGCGCGTGCGCCGTGACGAGAACGTGGCGGCGCACCGTGGGTCCACGGTGCCAGACGCGCCGTCGAAAACAGGATCTCCCTCATGCCCAATGCCTATATATCCGGCACGGGCGGCTACGTGCCGCCGCGGGTCGTGACGAACGCCGACCTCTGCACCGAGTACGGCATCGACACCACCGACGAGTGGATCGTGCAGCGCACCGGCATCCACGAGCGGCGCTTCGCCGACGCCGGCGTCGGCACGAGCGATCTCGCCGTGCCGGCCGCCGAGGCCGCCATCGCGCGCGCCGGCATCGACAAGCACGATCTCGATCTCATCGTGTTCGCGACGCTCTCGCCCGATCACAGCTTCCCGGGCTCGGGCGTGTTCTTGCAGCAGAAGCTCGGCCTGTGCGACGGCCCCGACCCGAAGTTCGTCGGCGCGCTCGACGTGCGCAATCAGTGCTCGGGGTTCCTCTACGGTCTGGCGACGGCGCAGGCCTTCGTGCGCTCGGGGGCGGCGCGGCACGTGCTCGTGGTGGGCGCCGAGACGCACTCGGCGGCGCTCGACCTGACGACGCGCGGGCGCAACATCGCCTCGCTCTTCGGCGACGGCGCCGGGGCCGTGGTCGTGAGCGCCACCGACGAGGCGCGCGGGCTCCGGCGCGTCGAGCTCGGCGCCGACGGGCGCTATGCGGGCGTCTTGTCGCAGCGGATCTGGGACATCTCCCAGCGCCCCTTCATCCCCCAGAACGCCGAGGGCGTCGGGCAGGTGAGCCCGGCCTTCATGTGGGCCAACATGGAAGGCAAGCTCGTCTTCAAGCACGCCATCGAGCGCATGTGCCG
>JADLAB010000320.1 GCA_020848455.1 Polyangiaceae bacterium | reverse complement strand
GCGTCTCGACCGTGCTCCTCGGCATGCGCGCCGTCCCCTACGTCGAGGACGCGCTCGCCGTCATGCGCTGGGAGCCCCTCGCCGAGCCGGAGCGTGCCTACGAGGCGTTCCGCGCGGCGCGCTGAGCACCCGCCGCACCTCCGCCGCGCCTGGCGGGCGCTCGCTCACCACCGCTCGAACGCCAGCTCGCCGATGGCGTCGCGCCGGAGCTCCCCGTCCATCGTGCGGAGCGCGCGCTTGACGGCGTCGACGGTGATGCGCCCGCCGTAGCTCCCGCGCTCGCGTGGCGACGGGAAGTCCACGAGCAACGCGCCGTCGTCGTCGACGAGCAGCTGCAGCATGTGCCCGGCCTCGTCCGTCAGGCTGACGAAGCTGCCCGGCTCGACGAGGATCTCGTCGAGGAGCGCCACGATGGCCTCGACGCTCATGGAGATCGGTCCGTCTCCGGCCACGACCCGGACGCCGGCGAAGTCGCTGTAGGTCACGCGATAGGAGCTCAAGGTCGGGCAGGATACCATCCCTCGGTGACCACGAAGCTCCCGACTCTCGGCGCGACGCTCCTCTGCGCGGCCTGCGCTGCCGTGACGCCGGGCGCGCCACGCGACGAGCTCGCGCTGCCGCCGGCGTCGCCCGACGCGCCGTCGCTGCCCGGGCCCGCGCCGCGGCGCCGCACCTTCGACGCCGCCGCCGTGAACGCGCGTTGCGAGAGCTGCCACGCCGAGGTGGCGCGCGAGTGGCGCGCGTCCCTGCACGCCGGCGCCCATCGCGACCCGGTGTACGTGTCGCAGTTCGCGCACGAGCCGCTGCCCTTCTGCACCGGGTGCCACGCGCCCGAGGCCGATCCGACCCTGCCCGTGCCCGAGCCGCTCAGCGTGCTCGGCGTCGGGTGCGTCACCTGCCACGTGGTCGGCGACCGGATCCTGGCGGCGCCGGATGCCGCGGCTGACGCCGACGGCGTGCCCCACGCCCTGACGCGCACGGCGGACTTCGCGGCCGACAGCGCCTGCGCCGCCTGCCACGAGTTCGCCTTCCCCGGGCAGAGCGGCCGGGCGCAGCCCCTCCTCATGCAGTCGACCGTGAGCGAGCACGCGGCCTCGCCGTACGCCGCACGAAGCTGCGCCTCGTGCCACATGCCCGAGGTGGCGGGGAGCGGACGGGGCGCGCGCCGGAGCCACGCCTTCTCGGCCTCGCGCGACGAGTCCTTCGTGCGGAGCGCCGTGGTCGTCGAGGGCGCTCGGCTCGAAGAGGGCGCGCTCACGCTCACCGTGCGCCCGGGGCTCGTCGGCCACGCTTTCCCGACGGGGGACATGCTGCGCCGGCTCGCCCTGCGCCTCGAGCTCCGGGACGCGCGCGGGGCGGTGCTCGCGCGGCAGGAGCGCTTCTTCCAGCGGCGCTTCGGCTTCCGCCGCGCGCCGAACGCGCCGCCCGAGCGCGTGCTCGAGGCCGATCAGCGGGTCGGCGTCGGGGCGGGCACGCTCGTCGCGGGCGGCCTCGCGACCGAGCTGCCGGCCGGGACTCGCCTCCACTACGCGCTCCACTACGAGCGCGTGGCCGATCCGGGCAGCTACGCGGGCGGCGCCGTCGTCGACGGCTCGATCCTGCTCGCGGAGGGCGAGCTCACGCCGCCGTGACGCGCGGAGTCGTCGTCAGGGCAAGACCTTGCCGGTGGCGAGATCGACCTTGATCTCGCGCACGGCCGGCGGCTCGGCACAGAGGACATTCGGGGCCGAGCCCCTCACGCCCTTCCTCACGAGCTTCTCGAGCTCGGACGCCTTGTCGTAGCTCGCCACGAGCGCACCGAAGAACTGCTGCCCCTTCTCGAGGCTCACGATGAAGCGCATGCCGGCGAGCTCCGGGTGCCCCGCGAGGGCGGCCCGGAGCCGCGGGTAGTCCTTCGTGTCGGCCGTCGCCGCGGGCGCCTCGTCGAGCAGCACGTAGTGCATGCTGCACGTCTGCGTGCCGAACGCCTGCGGAGGCTGGCCGGTGACGTCGTTCGAGCCGCCGCGCAGGATGCTCGCCTTGCGCGCCTTGACGAGATCCGCCTCGGAGACGTCGTTCATGCGCTCGTTCGGCTGCCGGCTCGAGACCAAGAGGTCCCCCTCGTTGCCCCAGATGACGCCGTCGCCGTCGACGGCATAGGAGCGCTCGTCCCTCGGATCGCCCTTCGACGTGAGCCCGAGCGGTTGCCACGGAGCGCCCGCCTCGACGCGTGCCCACCAGCCCTTGTCGGTGCGCTCGACCATCGGCGCGCCGAACCACACGTCGGGCGGCAGGTCGGGCGTCACCGTGCTCTCGGGGACCCACGCGGCCCCTTCGAGGCGCATCACCTGGTCCCCGGCGAGCAGGCGCACGTCGGCGAGCGAGCTGCCGCCGAGGATGCGGAGGTCGGAGCCGCCCGTGAAGGGCTCGGTGTGCTCGAAGTACGCCGGCTCGCGGAGCTTGTCGCGCCACACGACCGTCCCGAAGCCGGTGCCGCGCAAGAGATCCCCGACCGCGACGACCTCGCCCGTGCGGAAGGCGCGCACCGTCTCGGTGAGAAAGCCCGCGTCGGTGAGGCGCCTGGCGAGCGCCGCCGAGAGCTCGGGCGCCTGGCGGTCCTTGCCGTGGACGACCCGCAGCCGCGGGAGCATGCCCTCCTGGCGCGACTCGGCGAAGCGATCGTCGCCGCGCCACTCGAGCAGGCGGTCGTTCGACCACGCGAAGATCCCCCAGCCGAGGCCGGACGCGGAGCCGTCCTTGAATCCCCGCCAGCGGTTGAAGGCGTCGAGCGTCTCGTAGCGGTCGCTCTGCCCGCTGCGGAAGCCCGAGACCTCGTGGAACAAGAGGTCGGGCCGGCGCCCCGCGAGCTCGATGAAGCCGGCGGTCGTGTCGGCGTGGAAGCGGGCGTCGGTCTCCTGCTCGAGATCGGGCAGGCCCCGCACGATCGGCGCATAGCGGAACCAGCCCGAGGCGCCGCCGCCGGGGTCCGTGCCGATGCGCATCTCGACCGTGCCGCCGGTCTCCACCACCTCGAAGAGCGAGTAGATGCGCACGACGGCGTACATCGGGACGGCCCGGACGGCGGGCACCGGCACGGCGGCGCTCGGCGTCGCGGTCGAGCTCGGCGTCGCGCTCGGGCCCGGTGCCGCGACCCCACTGTCGGCGGGCCGGGGCGCCGCGCTCGCCGCGTGCGCCGGGGGCGTGGGCACCACGTCCGCGCGGGGCGGCCCTCCGCAGGCGAAGAGCGCGGCGACGGACGTGACGGCGGCAAGGCGGGTAGGCGTGCTCACGCGCGCACGCTACCACGCCCTCAGGGTGCGTCGACCGCCCGCGCCATCCGCACGCAGGCATCGAGCAGGGCCGCAAGGCTCTCGTGGCCGAGCTCCGCGCCCTGCATGTGCAAGACGAGCTCGCCCCGCGCGATGCGGAGCTCCGGCTCGCGCGCGCGCTGGAAGAGGAGCACCTCGCGGCTGACGGCGTCGAGCGCAGCTGCGCCGGCTGCACCCGTGACGACGAACGCCCGGTCGAAGTCCTCGTCGCCGGTGCGCACGCGCCGCCCGGTGACGCCCGCCGCGAGGCCCCGCCACGCGCTCCGCGGTGCGACCCCGAGGCGCGCCTCGGCGCTCGCGGCGCTCGAGCGCACGCGCGTGCGCGGCACGATCGAGCCCTTCACGCGCACGAGCGCGAGCTCGCACGGGTGGCCGTGCCACGCCCCCGCGAGCAGGAACACCACGCCCTCGGGCGCGTCGGCGAGGGACATCTCCTCGGGCTCGACGACCTCGCGCCACACGCGCAAGACGACGTCGTGGGTGCTCGAGCCCGCGGGCGCGCCGGGCTGCGGGCCCGCGCCCTGGTAGAGCTTCGTGAGCGCGTTCGAGAGGAAGTACCACACGGCGGCGCGCGGCTCGCTTCAGGTCTCGGGGTCGTCGGCCGCGCGTGCCGCGGGCTCGGGGACCACGGGCTCGGGCTCGTCCTTCGTACGCGCCGCCGGCTCCGGGCTCGCAGGGTCGGCGGCGACCGGCTGCGCCACGGGCGCCGCCTTGCCCGCGCGGCGCGCCCGCCAGATCTCGATCGCGATCGGCAGCACCGACACGAGGATGATGCCGATGATGACGAGCTGGAAGTTGCGCTTCACGACCGGGGTGAGACCGAAGGCGTAGCCCGCGATGACGAAGACGCCGACCCACGCGATCGCCCCGACGACGTTGAACGACGCGAAGCGCCGGTAGCGCATCTGGCCGATGCCCGCGACGAAGGGCGCGAAGGTGCGGACGATGGGCACGAAGCGCGCGAGGATGATGGTCTTGCCGCCGTGGCGCTCGTAGAAGTGCTGCGTGCGCTCGAGGTGCTTCTTGTTGAGCAGCCACGAGCTCTCGCGCTTGAAGACCTTGGGCCCGAGGATGCGCCCGATGGCGTAGTTGGTCGCGTCGCCGAGAATGCCGGCGAGCGAGAGCAGCACGAGCACGAGCCCGACGTTGATCGGCGAGCCCTCGGTCGCGGCGAGCGCGCCCACGGCGAAGAGCAGCGAGTCACCGGGCAGGAACGGCGTCACCACGAGCCCCGTCTCGGCGAAGATCACCGTGAACAGGATGGCGTACAGCCACGCGCCGAGGTCGGTCGCCCACGTGTTGAGGTACGCGTCGAGGTGAAGGAAGATGTCGATCAGCTTGCTCATGACGCATTGCGGCGTGCGCGGCGCTCGCGGAGCGCAGGCCGAGCGCCCTCGCTAGCAGGGCGCGCCGCCGGATGCCAGCGTCGGGTGGGTCCGGGTAGGACCATGTACGACTGGGTTGTTCCCGCCGCCGGCTCGTGATAGGGGAGCGCTGCCTCGTCGGCCCTCCTCGTTCGCGCCCCGCAAGGGCGAGCCGGGGGCTCCGGCGAGGGCGAGGCTGTGCTGAAGCGTCCGCAGGGAGCCAGGCGCACCTCCGCGGTGGCGCGCGGCTCGTAGCGCGTGCCCCCTCGGCGGCTGACGCGCTCCGAGCTCCAGGCTGGCGGCCAACCCCTCGGAACAGACCACCTCACGGTGGTCCAGGCCCGACCGACACGCGTGTGCCGGGGGGGCGGTTTCGAACCAGGAGACACGTTCATGCAAGCACGCCGTAGCTGGCCGCCCCGCGGCCGCGCCGCCGAAGCTCCCTCCACGAGCGGGCGCGGGCGCTCCTTCGCCTGGGCCCTGCCCCTCGTGGCCGCGCTCGTCGCCCTCTTCACCCCCTCGCTCGCCCGCGCCGACGAGACCAAGCTCGTCCTGCCGAACTTCGCCGATCAGAAGTTCTTCGGCCTCGACGGCCACACCCTGCTGCTCATCGGCATGGGCGTGAGCCTGCTCGGCTTCGTGTTCGGGATCGTGATGTACGTGCAGCTCCGCGGGCTGCCGGTGCACCGCGCGATGCGCGAGATCTCGGAGCTCATCTACGAGACCTGCAAGACGTACCTCGTCACGCAGATCAAGTTCATCCTCGTCCTGTGGCTGTTCATCGGCGCCGTCATCGTCGTCTACTACGCCGTCCTGCAGCAGACGCCGCTCGACAAGGTGGCGCTCATCGTCGCCTTCAGCCTCATCGGCATCGCGGGCAGCTGCGGCGTCGCGTGGTTCGGCATCCGCATCAACACCTTCGCCAACTCGCGCACGGCCTTCGCCAGCCTGAAGGGCAAGCCCTTCCCGACCTACGCCATCCCGCTCAAGGCCGGCATGAGCATCGGCATGGTGCTCATCTCGACCGAGCTCTTCCTCATGCTCACGATCCTGCTCTTCGTCGATCCGAAGAGCGCGGGCTCGTGCTTCATGGGCTTCGCCATCGGCGAGTCGCTCGGCGCCTCGGCCCTGCGCATCGCGGGCGGCATCTTCACGAAGATCGCCGACATCGGCTCCGATCTCATGAAGATCGTCTTCAACATCAAGGAGGACGACGCGCGCAACCCGGGTGTCATCGCCGACTGCACCGGCGACAACGCCGGCGACTCGGTCGGCCCGAGCGCCGACGGCTTCGAGACCTACGGCGTGACGGGCGTCGCGCTCATCACCTTCATCCTGCTCGCCATCCCCGCGAGCGTCGGGGTCAACGCCGCCATCCAGGTCCAGCTGCTCGTGTGGATCTTCGTGATGCGCATCGTGATGGTGCTGGTGAGCGCGGTCTCGTACCTGATCAACGAGGCCGTCGCCAAGGCGCGCTTCGGCAACGCCGACAAGATGAACTTCGAGTCGCCGCTCACCTCGCTCGTGTGGCTGACCTCGTTCATCAGCGTCGGCATGACCTACCTCGGCAGCTACCTGCTCATCCCGGTGGTCGCCGGTGATCCGAGCCTGTGGTGGCGCCTGGCGACCATCATCACCTGCGGCACGCTGGCGGGCGCCATCATCCCCGAGGTCGTGAAGATCTTCACCTCCACCGAGTCGCGCCACGTGCGCGAGGTGGTGACGGCCTCGCGCGAGGGCGGCGCCTCGCTCAACGTGCTGTCGGGCCTCGTGGCCGGCAACTTCAGCGCCTACTGGCTCGGGGGCGTGATGATCGGCCTGATGGCCGTCGCCTACTACGTGTCGAGCGGCATCCTGCCGCTATTTTCCACCAGCACGGCGGCGGCGGCGGCGGTCGCGGCGCCGGTCTTCTCCTTCGGCCTCGTGGCCTTCGGCTTTCTCGGCATGGGCCCGGTCACCATCGCGGTCGACTCCTACGGCCCCGTCACCGACAACGCCCAGAGCGTGTACGAGCTCAGCGTCATCGAGACCCTGCCCAACATCAAGGCCGAGGTGAAAAAGGAGTTCGGCTTCGACCTCAACTTCGACAAGGCCAAGCACTACCTCGAGGAGAACGACGGCGCTGGCAACACCTTCAAGGCGACGGCCAAGCCGGTGCTCATCGGGACGGCGGTCGTGGGCGCGACCACCATGATCTTCTCCATCATCATGGTGCTCACCAACGGCCTCGAGGACCAGACTGCCATCCTCAAGCTCTCGCCGCTCCACGCGCCCTTCCTGCTCGGCTTCATCGCCGGCGGCGCGATGATCTACTGGTTCACCGGCGCCACCATCCAGGCGGTCGTCACCGGCGCCTACCGCGCGGTCGAGTTCATCAAGCGCAACATCAAGCTCGAGTCCGGCGCCGAGAAGGCCTCGATCGCCGACTCGAAGAAGGTCGTCGAGATCTGCACGCAGTACGCGCAGCGCGGCATGATCAACATCTTCCTCGCGGTCTTCTTCGGCACGCTCGCCTTCGCGTTCCTCGACTCGTACTTCTTCATCGGCTACCTCATCTCGATCGCGATCTTCGGCCTGTACCAGGCGCTCTTCATGGCCAACGGCGGCGGCGCCTGGGACAACGCGAAGAAGCTGGTCGAGGTGGAGCTGCACGAGAAGGGCACCGAGCTCCACGCCGCGACCGTCGTCGGCGACACCGTGGGCGACCCGTTCAAGGACACCTCGAGCGTGGCCATGAACCCGGTCATCAAGTTCACGACGCTCTTCGGCCTGCTCGCCGTCGAGCTCGCCGTCGAGCTCAAGAGCGGCGGTCACGGCGACATCGCGCAGATCGCCGCCGCCGTCATGCTCGTGGCGTCGGCCATCTTCGTCTACCGCTCCTTCTACGGGATGCGCATCAAGGCCGAGGGCGGCGAGCAGGCGGCGGCCCCGGCGGCCCGCGTCTCGAAGCGCGGGGCGCGCGCCCTCGAGGCCGCGCGCGCGTCCGAGGACGAGGGCGACGCCGACGAGGAGCGCGCTCCGGCCGCGGTGCCGAGCGGCGATCCGGCCGAGGAGCCCGGCAAGTAGGCGAGGACAGCAGGCGGCATCCGGACCGAAGCTGTCACGCTCACCCCCCGGCCCCCTCTCCCGCGGGGAGAGGGGGGGGTGACAGCGGCGAATTCCCTGGGGTTCCGGGAGCTCTGTAAGCGAGTCGGCGGCGGCGTCAGGTGGTGAGCGTCAGCAGGCGCAGGATGTCGTAGGTGAGGGCGAACAACCCCGCGCTGGGGTGTGTCGGGTCGTGCGTGCGCGTAGCCGTCGATGCCTCGAGCCTGCGGCTGGTCGACCATGAGGGCGCCAAGGACTTCGGAAGCGTCGGAACAACGAAGGCGGGCGCACGCGGGCTGAGGTGATCTCGGCGTGGCCGTGGGTCCGGCGAGACTCGAGCGAGCCCTGCGATCGCAGGGGCCACGGGGCGCGACGAGCAGTAGCTGCGCGCGCCTCTCGATCGAGCCCTGGGGCAGGGGCATGCGGTTCGGCGCGGCATGGGAGGGTCCCGATGCGAGCGCGAGGAGGCAGGCGAACGAGCTCCCAAGCGCAACGCACCGATTGCCTGCGCCGCAGCGCGAGCCAGGGGAGGGGGACCGCATGCCCCTGCCCCAGGGCGACCTTCGATCGCAGCCGCCACGGGGGAGGGGCCCACGCCACGCCGAACCGCATGCCCCTGGCCCAGGGCGACCTCAACGATGCGTCGGCAAGAGCGCCCCGACGAGCTCGGCCGCGACGAGGCACGCGGGCAAGAGCCAGAGCCACGGCGAGGCGGTGAGCCGCGCGGGGCGCACGCCGAGCCCGAGGTGGCGCGCCCGGTAGCTCGGCTCGCACACGCGCCGCCACCGCGCGCCGAGCAGCACGCGCACCTGAACCGCGACGAGCACGAGGTGCGCGGCGCCGAGGAAGAGGCCGCGCGCGTGCGGGTGCTCGACGACGGCGAACGGCACGAGGATCGCCAGCAGCGTGAGCAGCGCGACCGCCCCGAGGCGCGCGGGGCTCCGCAGGGCGTCGAGGTGGTGCCCTGCCGCGAAAAGGCCGCCCGCGCCGGCGAGCCCGAGCACACCCGCGGCGACGAACCAGCCGAGCGGGAGCTCGCCCGCTCCGAAGAGGCCCGTCGCGATCCGGCCCACGAGCAGGAGCACCGGCACCCCGACCACCGCGACGAGCGCGAGCCCGAGCGCGAGCAGTCGGTACCACAGGCCGAGCGCGCGCAGATCCGCCTCGGCCCTCGGGTCGCGCGCGGGCAGGGCGGGCTCGGTCGACACCACGGCGCCATCCTAGCCGCGGGGGCGCGTCGCGGCACAGTCTGGCACGTCCGCGCTCGCGCCCCGGGGCGCATCCGGCCGAGATTGCAGCGGAACCGCAGTTGGCGCGGCCCGTGCAAAGCCTCGGTGTCGACCCCACCGAGAGGACCCGAGCATGAGCCTTCGAGCCGCCCCGCCCCGACCCCGCGCCGCCCGTGCGACGCCCGCGTACCCGCGCGCCGTGTGCCTGCTCGCGCTCGGCTTCGCGACCGCCTGCTCGGGTGAGCTCCCGGGCTCGGGCTCGAGCACCACGTCGAAGGGCGGGGGCGAGGCGTCGTGGGGCACGCCGAGCGGCACCACGACGACGAGCTGGACGAGCGAGGGCGAAGGCGGCGGTGCGGGCGGCGCGGACACGGGCGGCGCGGACGCGGGCGGGAGCAGCGCCGGCGGCAGCGGCGCCGTGGGGGGCACGGGCGGCGCGGGCGGCGAGGGCACGGGCGGGCGCGCTCTGCCGGCGGGTCCGGGCGACGGCGCCGGTGGCGCGGACGGCGAGTAGTCGGCAGACTGGACGCCGATGGAGCTCACGCTGTTCGTCGACCACCAGTGCAACCTGCGCTGCCGCTACTGCTACACCGGCGAGAAATTCACGCGGCGCATGAGCCTCGACACGATGCGGCGCGCCGTCGATCTCGCACTCGCGACGCGTCCCGGGCGGCTCGGCGTGTCGTTCTTCGGCGGCGAGCCGCTGCTGCACCCCGACTTCGTGCGCGCGACGATGGCCTACGTCGCCGAGGCCGTGCGCGCGTTGCCGCACCCGCGCCCGCCCACGCGCTTCTTCATGAACACGAACGCGACGCTCGTCGACGACGCGGCCGTCGCGCTCATGGCCCCGCCGCACTTCTCGGTCTACGCGTCGCTCGACGGCGATCGCGCGACGCACGACGAGAATCGCGTGCACGCGTCCGGGCGCGGCAGCTTCGACGATGCTCTCGGGGGGCTCGCGCGCCTGCGGGCCGCGGCCATCCCCTTTCACCTGCTCGCGGTCGTCACGCCCGCGAATGCCCGGCGCGCGGGCGACACCGTGCGCGCGCTCGCTCCGCTCGGCGCCGAGCGCGTCCACCTGAGCCCCGATCTGCGGGCCGACTGGACCGAGGACGCCGTCGCGGAGCTCCGGCTCGGGCTCGCCGACGCGACGGCGCACCTGAAGGAGCTCTTCCGCGCCGGCACGCCGCTCGGCGTCGAGCCCTTCCACGCCAAGATCCTCTCGCACCTGAAGGGCGGCATGCCGTGCCCGAGCCGCTGTCAGATCGGCGGCGGCGAGTGGTGCGTCACGCCCGCGGGCCACATCTACCCCTGCGCGCAGATGGTCGGCACCGACCAGGATCCGACGCTCCGCATCGGCCACGTCGACCGCGGTCTCGACGGCGACGCGCGCCTGCGCCTGCAGCACCAGAAGGACCGCGTGGAAGAGACCTGCGCGCCCTGCGAGCTCCGCGACCGGTGCCAGAGCCATTGCGGTTGCCGCCACCTCGCCCTCACCGGGCAGCTCGGCGAGATCACGGCCGCGCTCTGCGAGCTCGAAGGCGCCTTCATCGACGCCGCCGACGCCTTCGCCGACGAGCTCTACCGCGAGGCGTGCCCGTCCTTCCTCGGCTACTACTACGAGCGCTCGTGGTCCGCGACGCCCGGCGCCGAGCTCACGCAGCTGCGGCGGGCGCGCGACGCGTCGTAGCGCTCAGTTCGGAATGACGATGCAGCAGCCCGTCAGGCAGTAGGAGCCGGCCGGGCACGGATCCTGGCCCTCGAGGCCGCAGGGCGTGAGCTCGGGCGGGCACTGCTCTTCCGGGGTGCAGCCGGGCGGGAGCTCCGTCTCGCCGAGGCAGAGCTCGCACGGCTCGCAGGGGTTGTCGCAGCCCGGCACCGGCGTGCACGGCGGGCACGCCGCTGGATCGTCGAGCGAGCCGAGGTTGCAGGTCGGCACGCCGAGCCAGACGTGCTCGCCGCTGCCCGCGGGTAGCTCGCAGCAGCCGAAGCAGTCGCAGCCGTTCGGCGCGATGGGGGCACACACGTCGTGGCAGGTCTGCGACTGCGTCGTGAAGAACTGCTGGCAGTCGAAGCTGCCGACCATCTGATCCTGCTCGTACGGACAGCCCGGCTCGGGCGCGAGCACGTCGCAGCGCCAGTCCCAGTAGCACTGGTCCGTGCCCGAGCCGTTGCCGTTCTCCCAGAAGCAATCCGAGACGCAGGCGCCGCCCGCCTGGCCGGGCAGATCGGTGTAGTAGGTGTCCTCGGTGTTGTCGCAGGGCCCGAGGCAATCCGGATCCTGGTAGTCGACGAGGCCGTCGCTGTCGTTGTCGACCAGATCGCCGCAGTCGTAGGTCTGGTTGCCGCAGGGCGCGGTGTTCACGGGCGGCGGCGGGACGAACTGGCCGCCCTCGTTGCCGCTGCCCCCGCCTCCCGTCGTGC
>JADLAB010000319.1 GCA_020848455.1 Polyangiaceae bacterium | reverse complement strand
CTGCGTCTGCGGCGACATCGTGGACGAGCTGCCGCTCGCGCAGTCGACCGTGTCGCAGCACCTGAAGGTGCTGAAGGAGGCGGGGCTCATCCGCGGCGAGGTCGACGGCCCGCGCGTCTGCTACTGCCTCGAGCCTCGCGCCTTGCGCCGCCTGCGGGTGCTCGTGGCGGGCCTGTGAGGGTCCCCACGGGTCACGACGCCGCCGCCCATCGAAAGCCGACGATGATCGAAAGGAATCGACCATGACCGCTGTCCGCGTCTTCGACCCCGCGATGTGCTGCCCGACCGGCATCTGCGGCCCCTCCATCGACCCCGCGCTCCTGCAGTTCGCCGCCGATCTCGACTGGCTCGCGGCAGAGGGCGTGAGCGTCGAGCGCTTCAACCTCGCGCAGCAGCCGGGAGCCTTCGCGGAGGACGCCGCGGTGAAGGCCGCGCTCGAGACTCGAGGCGAGGCGAGCCTGCCGCTCGTGAAGGTCAACGGTGAGGTGAAGTCGAGCGGTGTCTACCCCACGCGCGCCGAGCTCGCCGCCTGGGCCGGCGTGAGCGCGCCTGCGCCGAGGGAGACTGCGGCCCGTGCGCCCTCCGCCCTCCGGGCTCGAGCGGGAGACTGCTGCGGGTCGTCCACATCCGGCGGGGACGCGAAGAAGAGCGGCTGCTGCTGACGGAGACCGCCATGTCCACGCTGATCGAGAGCCCGACGCGCATCCTCTTCTTCACCGGCAAGGGCGGCGTGGGCAAGACCTCGGCGGCGTGCGCCACCGCGATCGGCCTCGCGGACGGGGGCAAGCGCGTCTTGCTCGTCAGCACCGATCCGGCCTCGAACCTCGACGAGGTGCTCGGGGTGACGCTGTCGGGCACACCCACGCCGGTCCCTCGCGTCCCCGGCCTCGCGGCGTTGAACATCGATCCCGTGGCGGCGGCGCATGCGTACCGCGAGCGGGTCGTCGGGCCGTACCGGGGCGTCCTGCCCGCAGTCGCCGTCGCGAGCATGGAGGAGCAGCTCTCGGGCGCGTGCACGGTCGAGATTGCGGCCTTCGACGAGTTCTCGAAGCTGCTCGGCGACGCGACCGTGACGGCGAGCTTCGACCACGTGCTCTTCGACACGGCGCCCACGGGGCACACCCTGCGCCTGCTCGAGCTGCCCGCCGCGTGGTCGAGCTTCATCAATGCGAACGTCGGCGGGACCTCGTGCCTCGGGCCGCTGTCTGGCCTGAGTGCGCAGCGGGTGCTCTACGCCGCGTCCCGCGAGGCGCTCCGTGACGCCGCCCGCACGACGCTGGTGCTCGTCGCCAGGCCCGAGAGCGCCTCGCTCACCGAGGCCGAGCGCACCCGGAACGAGCTCGCCGCGCTGGGTGTGCACAACACACGCCTGATCTTGAACGGCGTCTTCTCGGCGGCCGATCCGAGTGACGTCACCGCGGTCGCGATGGCGGCCCGGGGGCGCGCGGCGCTCGCGGAGCTCCCGGCCGGACTGCGTGGCCTCAGGCGCATCGACGTTCCCCTGCTCCCGTTCGGGCTCGTGGGGATCGACGCGCTCCGGAGGATGGGCGCGCCCGCAGAGCAGGCCGGCGACGCGGCGCCCGGCGTGGCGAGCACCTTCGATGCGGAGCCGCTCGCCGAGCTCGTCGACGAGCTCGCGGCGCGCGGCCGGGGCGTCGTGATGACCATGGGCAAGGGTGGGGTTGGCAAGACGACCCTGGCGGCGCGCATCGCCGCGGAGCTCGCGCGTCGCGGCCTGCCGGTCACGCTGACGACGACGGACCCCGCGGCGCACGTCGAGGCGGCGGCCCGCGCGCTCGGCGCCGGCCCGCGCCTGAAGGTCACGCGCATCGATCCGGAGCTCGAGACGCGTCGCTACACCGAGGAGGTCCTCGCGACGGCGGGCCGAGGCCTCGATGCGCAGGGCAGGGCGCTGCTCGAGGAAGATCTCCGGAGCCCATGCACCGAGGAGATCGCGGTGTTCCGAGCGTTCGCAGAGACCGTGGCAGAGGGCGAGGCCGGGTTCGTCGTCATCGACACGGCGCCGACGGGCCACACGTTGCTCCTGCTCGATGCGGCCGAGGCCTACCACCGCGAGGTGCTGAAAAAGCCGAGTGGTAGCCCCGAGGCCGTGCAGCGCTTGCTGCCGCGCCTGCGGGACCGGAGCTACACCCACGTGCTCATCGTCACCCTGCCGGAGGCGACTCCGATCCACGAGGCCATGCAGCTCGAGCGCGACCTCGCGCGCGCCCACATCGCCCCGTACGCCTGGATCGTGAACCAGAGCCTCACGCCGCTCGCGGTGACCGATCCGGTCCTGCGCTCCCGGCGCGCGCACGAGGCGACGCACCTCCGGGAGCTCGTCGGTCACGCCGAGCGCATCGTGCTCGAGCCGTGGCGTGCCGGTGGCCATTCCCTGCTCGCGGCGCTGCCGGCGGCCGTGCAGACGGCGTGAGCGAGGAGCGGGGTGGCGCGGGTGCGGCGCGTCCGCGCAAGGCGCGTCACTTCACGTCGTAGGCCTCGACCGCGTCCTCGACGAAGCGCG
>JADLAB010000318.1 GCA_020848455.1 Polyangiaceae bacterium | reverse complement strand
TGGGGGTAAGGGGGAGGTGTCTCCTGAACTCGGCCGCCGACCGGTCGCCGTCGCAATGCCGCCCCATTTCGCGTCGCCAGCAGCTCGCGAGCCGAGCATTTCCCCTGCGCGCGAAATCCAGGCTGAGAGAGCGGCTCCGCGCATCGCAGAAGCTGGAGGCGATAGGTGGCCTGGCAGGTGGGATCGCGCACGACTTCAACAACCTCGTCTCGGTGATCCTGAGCTACACGGGGTTCGCGATGGAGGCCTTACCGGAGGGCGAGCCCCTGTGGCAGGATCTCCTGGAGGTGAAGAAGGCCGGAGAGCACGCGGCGGCGTTGACGCGGCAGCTCCTGGCCTTCAGCCGCAAACAGGTCTTCCAACCGGTGGCGCTGGATTTGAACCAGGTGATCGTCGGGGTCGAGAGGATGCTCGGGCGGATCCTCGGCGAGGACGTCGACCTCGTGCTGGCGCTGGCGCCGGACCTGGCGCTGATCACGGCCGATCCGGGGCAGCTAGAGCAGGTGTTGATGAACCTGGTGGTCAACGCTCGCGACGCCATGCCCGACGGCGGGACGCTCGCCATCGGGACCGCCGACGTGACGCTCGGCGACGAATTCTCGGCGCGCCACCTCGCGATCACCCCCGGCGCCTTTGTCGAGCTGTCCGTCACCGACACGGGTTGCGGCATGGACGAGCAGACCCGGGCCCGGCTGTTCGAGCCCTTCTTCACCACCAAGGCCACCGGCAAGGGAACTGGCCTCGGTCTTGCTACCGTCTATGGCATCGTCAAGCAGAGCGGCGGAGACATCTGGGTAGGCAGTGAGCTCGGCCGGGGGACGACCTTCAAGATTTACCTGCCGCGCGACCCCACGGCCACGGCGGCGACCACCCGCGAGGCACCGAAGGTCGCCACGCGCGCGATCGGGGCCGAGACGATCCTGGTGGTCGAAGACGCGGCGGCGCTGCGCCTGGCCGCCGAACGGACGCTGGTCGCCGCGGGCTACACCGTGCTGACGGCGTCCGACGGCCTCGAAGCGACGCAGATCTCCGCCCGCCACCCGGGTGACATTCACCTGCTCCTCACCGACGTGGTCATGCCGGGTATGAACGGTGGCGCCCTCGCCCAGGAGCTCACGAAGGCGCGGCCGGCCCTCGCGGTCGTCTACATGTCGGGATACACGGACGACGCCATCGTGCATCACGGCGTGCTGGACCCGGGGACGCACTTCCTGCCGAAGCCGTTCACCAGCGCCGACCTGGCGCAGAAGGTCCGAGAGGTCTTGAACGGCGGTCGCCGCGGCTTCGTCCGAGCGCCGGAGCTCGCGCGCACCCCCCAGGAGCCGCTGCCCCCCGACGGCGCCGCGCTGCGCGCCGTACCCCAGGAGCTCCTGCTACAGCTCCGCACGGCGGTGACCGCTGCGCGCTACGACCAAGTCTTGACGCTGGTCGAGAGGATACGGACCAGCGCGCCAGAGGTCGCCGACGAGCTGAGGCGGCTGGCGCACGTGTTCGACTACGCGCGGATGCAGCACCTCCTGGGTGTCCGGTAGCGAGGGTGGCGAGATGCACGACGTGCACGGCAGCAATGTGCTCATCGTGGACGATTCGGTCGAGAGCCTCCGGCTCGTCTCCACGGTGCTTCGGCGCGGCGGGCTGGTGCCCAATCAGTTCCTCCGTATGGGGGTCGAGGTGGCGCGCTCCCACAACGAGAAGTGGGATGGCAGCGGCTATCCCGACGGTCTCCGCGGTGCCGCCATCCCGCTCGCAGCGCGAATCGTGGCGGTCGCCGACTTCTACGACGCGTTGACCTCACAGCGCTGCTACCGGCCCGCCTTCCCTCATACGGACACATGTCGGATGATCCGGGAAGGCAGCGGGGCCCATTTCGATCCGGACATCGTCACCGCCTTCGCCGATCTGGGCGACGAGTTCCGGCGCATCCGGGACTCGATGCAGAGCGGGTGACGCCACCGCGTGCGGGAGGCGCGTGTGCGAGGGGGCGCAGGTGCGGTCCGTCAGCGCGCGCACGCTCCCGCGCGCCGCTCAACCGAAGCGCCGCAGCGCGTGCCGGAGCCGCGGCGGGAAGGCGAGCTCGGAGCCGCGGACGGTGGCGCGCGACACGAGCTCGACCGGCAGCCGGTCGAGGGTCTCGACGGCCACGTCCACCGCGACCTCGCCCGCGCACGACTCGAGCGTGAGCACCGAGAGCCGCAGCGCTTCGTCGCGCGAGAACGCCAGCCGGAAGTGGCCGTCACGCGTCCGTCGCGAGAAGACGAAGCTCCGGACGGCGGTCGTCTGCGCGCCCTCGAGCGCCGGACGGAGCGCGTCGTCGGTCGTCGCGAGCACGAGCTCGTCGAGCGCGGGAGGCGCGAACCGCTCCGGCGCCCGCGCGACCTCCGGACGCCACGAGCGGAGCTCGACGCTGCGGAGCGCCGGGAAGCGGGCGAGGAGCTCCCGCGTCGCGCCGCTCGTGTCTCGTGGGTCGTGCAGGCTCATCCGCCGGAGCTCGCGGAGCGGCTCGTCCGCGAGGCGGAGCAGGACGGGCTCGGTCGCGTCGTCGAGCTCGCGGAGCCGGCAGAGCGCGGGCTCTGTGACGAGCGCGAGCGTGTCGGCCGGCGCCCACGCCGGCGCGAGCTCGAGCGCGCGGAGGGTCGCCCACGCGGGCTCGCCGAGGACCTCGTAGAGCCAGCGTGGCCCCCCGAGCGCGAGGCGCTCCGGGAAGCCGCGCGCGAACCATGCGACCCCCGGGTCGGCGGCACTCTCGCGCGTCCAGCGGGCGGGCTGTTGCCAGCCCGCCGAGGGGCCACCGGCCGCCACCCGCGCGAGCGGACCGAGCCACTCCGCGGCGTGCGCCCGTAGCAGGGCTTGCTCCCTGGCGAGCGCGCGCGGCGCGGCCTCCCCCCGCGCACGGCGGAGCTGGAGCGCGACGAGCTCGCCCCTCGGGTCGCCGCGCGCGCAGAGGAGGTCCGCGTAGGCGAGGCGCGCGGCGTCGTCGTCGGGCGCCGCGTAGATCGCGGCGAGGAGCGCCTGCTCGGCCACGGAGGGGACGTGCGACGGTCCGCCGGGCGGTGCGGGCGCCCACGCGCCCGGGAGGCGCCCCGTGGCGGACACGGTGAGCGACGGGCGGCTGCCCACGGCGTGCAAGCACAGCGAGAACGCGATCCGACCCGTCGCTCCGAGCTCCGCCCGCGACCGCTCGCTGATCGGCCGGCGCCGCCGGCCGTCCGCCCTCATGGGCGCGCCGTGCGTCGCCTGGCACCTGGTGAACCAAGGCTCGAAGGCGTCATGGAAGGCTCCCGCGGTGCGGTTCGGTCCGAGCTCCCGCCAGGCCGCGCGCGCCGCGCGCACGAAGACGCCGCCGAGGAGCACCCACGGGAGCTGCGTCTCGAGCCGGCGCCCGAGCTCGGTCGGGCTGACCCACGGGCCCTTGGCGGCCCAGCCGTCGGCGCCGCGACTCCAGTCCCGACCCGGCGCCGGTGGTCGTGCGAGGGTGGGGGCCCCCGGGAAGTACGCGCGGCCGTCCGGGGCACGGAGGACCGAGGCGACGCCCGACTCGGCCCGCCGGAGCCACTCGGCGGCGCCTTCTGCGACGCCGTGTGCCGTCGCGCCGGCAGGCAGGGCGCCGCCCGTCTCGAGGCCGACGAGGTTCGTGACGTCGCCGCTGCCGCCGAGGGCGCTCGCGAAGCACAGGCCGAGCGCGACCGACGCAGGGCAGCCGTCCGGCGAGCCCTCGAGGCTCACCGCGCCCGGGACGAGGCACACCGAGCGCGCCTCGGGCTCGCTTCGCAGGCGCGCGAGTCGCTCGCCGAGCGAGCGGCCCGGCGCGTCCCCCGCGAGCGCCCGGCAGAGCGCCGAGCTCGCACCGAACGCGAAGGCCACGCCCAGGCGTGCTCCGAGCGCCGCGCAGCCCTCGAGCACGGCGAGGTCGCGGGGCGTGACGTCGAGCTCGAACAGGCAGACGACGAGCGCGTGCGCGTCCCGGTCGGCGAGGAGCTCGGCGAGCGGCGTGCGGTCCGGCGTCGGCGTGTCCGCGAAGGCCTCCGCGAGCTCGTCGAGCGTCGAGCTCGCGAAGTCCAGGCGGTACGGCGCGAGGGCCGCGAGCGCCGCGAGGGCGGCCCATGCGGTGGCGCACCCGTCGGGAGCCCCCGGCGCGCCGAGCGCCCGGTCCCTCCAGGCGGGCAGGCACGACCGCTCCGAGCCGTGGAGCCCCGGCTCGTGGCCGAGGGGGCCGACGACCAGCAGGCGGGCCTCGTCCTTCGTGTCGAACCACGTTCCGGGGTCGAGGACCGGCAGGTCGTCCGTGCGATAGGGGAGGTCAATCCCGTCGTGGGTCAGCATGCTTCGAGCTCGATAGCGGCCGTCGCCACAGAACTTCGCGCCTGCGACGCGGCGGCAGGCGGCGCGAGCATCGCCGTGGTCCGGCGACGCCGTCGGCGGGCACGATGGCAGGCCGCCTCACGTTTCGTCGGGATCCGCGGGCGCTCTGTCTCCGGCGCCCGCTTGCGCGCCGCTCTGCGCGTCGGTTTCGGCCTCCATCATCTCTATCTTCCGCGCCATTTCCTCGAACCGCGAAGCGACCGTTTCCACCGGGGACCAGTCGGTGAACACGTCGCGGAGCTTCATGGCCTCGGCACGTGCGCGCTCGGCCTTGAGGGGGTGCTTCCTCTTCTTGGCGTCCTCGATCTTGTCGCGCAGTTGCCGCAACATCGCTCGGAGCTCGTCCACAACGGCCCACCGTTGCTCCGCGTCCGCGCTCGTGCCCGCGCGCTTCGCGTCGGCGATGGCGATGGCGGTGTGCTTCTTGCCATCGATCAGCGTGCTCCCGCAGATGCGGAGGACGTCGTCGAGCACCTTCGCGGGATCGCCGGCCCCGTCGACGGCCTCGTCGAACCTCGCCGCGATCAACGCGGCCATCCGCGCGCGGATCCCGAGGCCCGAAGCCGGCCCGAGGAGCGCTTCGAGCTGCTCGACGTCCACGACGCGCGCGATCTCCTCGGCCGAGCCATCCTCCTCGCGCCGGACCGGGACCAGACAGCGCTCGCAGCTCGTCGCGGCGGGAGCGATCTCGGCGGCGCACGACGGGCAGCGCACGCCTGCAATCCTAGCAGCGCGTCGGTACGAAGTCGCGCGGCGTCCGCTCCGGCCGCTGCGCGCGCCGCGGCAAGGTAGGTGCCGCCGGTCGAGGGATCCGGGCTCGGGTGGACGAGCTCCGTGCTCGGAGGTCGGGTGCGGTGCTCACATGCGCGGGACGCAGCGCGCGACTCACTTGCCGGCGGCCTTCGCGAGCTCCTGGGAATACGGGCAGCGCTCGGCCGGGATGCCGAACGTCTTCAGGTCGTTCGCGAAGTTCTCGTAGCGCTCGGCGGGGGGCTGGTCCTTCACGTATTTCCAGCCGTCCTTCGAGATCGGATCGCGCATCTTGCCCTCGTACCAGGCGTGCGCGGTCGCAAAATCGCCGGACTTGGCGCCCGAACGTTCGAACGAGTGGCAGAGGTCGTCGAAGTCCTGCTGCGCCGGCGTGATGTTCGCCTTCTGCTCGTTCGAACCGGCCTTGCCGCAGCCCGCCAGAGCGACCGCGACGAGCGCCGCGAAGACGAACCGCTTCACAGCGCACCGTCCGCGACGATGATGATGAGGGAGAGCGCGATCGCGAGGTGATTCATCCATCCCATTGGTCTTGCCCGATCCTATTGGCGATCGAGGAGCTCGGCAAAGACCGCCGTCAGCTCCTCCACCTTGCGTGATCCCGATGGCTCGGCGAAGCGATGCCGAAGCGCGCGGCGGGCGGCTCGATGCGACGCGCTCCCATCATCGGTCGGTACCGTTGAGCTCGCGGACCACCGGATCCGGGCCGAGCTCGGCCTCGCCGAGACCCGAGAGGGCCGACGGCCGCAACGCCCTGAGCGCGCGAATCGCCGTTACGCGGACGCGTCTCCCGGATCCCGGTTGGCGCAGGAGCTCGGCCGCCCAGGACGCAACCTCGTCGCGCTCCCGTTCGCGGCCCGCGAGGCGCACGAGGACGCCGAGGGCCCGCGCGCGGGCGAGGTCGAGGGCGCCGGTGTCGAACGCGATCGCGCGGAGCGCGCGCCGGTCCTCGGCGGTCCGCAAGCGCGCGGCCGTCCACGCCTCGACGTCGCTGCGCGCACACCAATGCGCGCGCAGTGCGCGCTCGAGCGCAGTCTCCACACCCCGCGGCGCAGGTGAGGTCGGCAGGAGATAGGTCGGCTCGACCGGTCGCTCGGGCGGCGAGTGAACGGGGAGCCCGGGTGGGCTCGGCTCCCCTCCCTCCTCCAGAATGCCCCGGTAGAACGCGCTGCCCCGAAGCACGGTGATCTGTGAAGGACTGAACGCCAACGGCGTTCCAGGAAAAGCGAGGGGGAACATCATGTTCGTGAAGTCGGCGCAGCTCGTCGGGTCGCTGTCGACAGTCTGGCACTCGGGCGTGTCGCCGAGCGGATCGTGCTCGCCTGACTCGCCCTCGGAGGTATGAAACAACCCGGCGATGTGGCCGATCTCGTGCGTGATGATGGCCGCGTCGAGAGCGACGTCCCCCGTGGGCGCCAGCGCGAGCCCGCTCAGAGATGTGCCGTGCCGCATCGGGCTTGCCGGGATACTGGGCGCCATGCCGAGGACCTGCCCGATGCCCACGATATCGCCCGCAAAACCACCGACGACGAAGAGATTGATGGCCGGCGCCGATGCCCACGTGGGGCTGCTCGCGAGGAGCTCGCGGTACTCGGCGTAGGAGCTGACAGTGTCGTAATCCGACGACAGGGGACCGAAGTTCACGGCCCCCTGCGTGATGCCGAGCGGCTCGAAGTAGCTCGTGAAGGCCGCGGTGAGCACGCCCGCGAGGTAAGCCTGGGACTGCCCCGAACCAGGCGATACATAGACGTGAAAGTCCAGCACGCCGCCGTGAAAGGCGCCGTCGTTCGTGCGCCGCGCGTAGACATGGGTGCGCGCCGACTCGACGCTCACGTCGGACTCGAGCCGCAGGGCCCACATGCCCTCTTGCGTCGGATAGGCGCCTGGGAGGTCGCTCAACGGATCGGCCGCAGCGCACGCGGAGATTCCGGCGAAGAGGCTCGAGTGCCCGGGAATGACGAAGTTGTCGATCACGTTCGTCCCGGAGGGCGTTCGGAGCAGAAGAACGCCCACCTCGGCGCTCGCCAACCCCGTCTCGCTGAGGGTCGTGAATCCGAGCGTGCGATCCGGAACCGGAAAGAGCACGTCCTCCCCGACGGCAACCTCGCCGAGGTCGATGCCCTTGAGAGATTCGAGCGGCCCTGCCCAGGGATCCGTTGCGCCGCCGGCGCCAGCGGTCGACGAGCCGCCCCCACCCTGGGGTTGTCCGCCCGATGTGCCGCCCGTGCCGGCGCCGCCGCTCGACGAGGCGGCGTCGTCGCCACACGCAAGGAGTGCCACGACGAGGATGCTGCAGCCGAGGCCGAAGCGTGCTTGCGAACGGTGGTGCATCGTCACCTCCCCCACGTCACCAGCAGCTCCATCGGTTCGTCACCGCGTCGTAGGGAAACCAGCAATGGGACGAGAGGTCGCAGTGACCAGGCTGTCCGCTCGGCGCCACTGGACAATCCGAGTCCGCCGCACAGGTCGGCGCCGCGAGGTCGATGCACGCGAAGGAGGCTGCCCCGTCCACCGCGACACATGCCATGGTCGTCCCGACCCCGCCGCAGTCCTCGTCGTCGAGGCAGGGCTCGCAGAACCCGCCCTCGCCGACACAATCACCGAACCGAGGAAAGCACACCCCGCCCGCGTCGCAGCGGTAGTCCGGATCGCAGTCGTCATCCGTGGCGCACTCCCGAAGGCATCGAGAAGCCCCGCTCACGGGCGAGCAACGCTGATGCGCCATCCACGAACAATCGAGATCGGTCGTGCAAGGGCGGCATTGCGAGCGCTTCAGGCAAGTGCGCCGCAAGATACACGACGAGCCCTCGAAGCGCGAGTCGCCCTCGACGAGGGCGGCGAGGTCGACGCAGGGTTCGTCGGTGCTGCCGCAGAGCGAGTTGTCTCCCTTCGGCGGATTCGAGTCGCAGATGGCGTGCGGATCGCGCGTGACGCCACAGTAGTATCCTGGAAAACAGTCGTCGTCACTCCCGCAGTCGTGCAGCGTGCAATAGGCGTCGGCATCGCCCTCCCCGCCGGACAGACAAGCATAAGGGCCAGGGCATTCGTCACCGAGCGGACAGTGCTGCCCGATGCCTGGCGCTCGTTCGCTCGCCTGGCACGCGAAGACGGCGGCTCCCGTGTCGTCCTCGATGGCAGGCGCGCAGCTCTGCGTGCCGTTCGGGAGGCAGTCCCGATGGCTGTCGCAAAGCAGCACGCAGCGGTTGCCGACACAGCCGTTCCCCGGCAGGCAGGCGTCGGGCGTGCACTTTCCCTCGCATACCCCGTCGACGACGACACCGCCGGCGCAGGCGTCCGGCCCTCCGCCCTGGGCGTCACCGCCGAGGCAGGCGCCGTGGCAGGCGAGCAGGCAGAAGACGAGGAACGAGCCTAGCCTCATTCGCATAGGCCTACGCCGGGCATCAGGGCGCTGCAGCTCAGGCCTCCGCAGGTCGAAGCGTCGGCGCAGAAGGCTTCACACACTTGGTTCGTGGAGCAAGAGAAGCCGATGTCGCAGGCGGCCGGGGTCGGGTTGCCGCCCAGATAGCAGGGACTGCCCTGCGTCCCGCCAGCGGCGTTGCGGCAATAGGCATCGAGCGCCGCGTCGAGGTCGCACGCCTGGCCGACTGGGCAGCCTGCCTGGGGGAGAACCGTGCAGGGCGGCGTGTGGCATGCGCCGAGCGCGCCGGCGATGGCGTCGCATTGCGCGCCTCCGGTGCAGGACGACGAATCTTCGCAGAATGCCTCGCAGATCCCTGCCGGTGAGCAACGGTAGCCGGCCCCGCAGAGCGAGGGCGCCGGGTTGCCGGCAGCCAGGCACGCATCCCCTTGCACGCCGCTCCCAATGGGACGGCAGTACGGCGTGCCCGAGCCATCCGCGAGGTCGCACGCCTCTCCGACCGGGCAGTCCTTCTGGGGGATGATCGTACAAGCACGCCGCTGGCAGGCACCGACCCCGGTCACGATGGCGAGGCAGTCCTCGAACGCGCCGCATGTCGACGCGTCGGTACAGAAAGCCTCGCAGACCTGCTCCGGGGAACAGTAGTAGCCTGCCGCGCAGAAGGTCGAGTCCCCGCCAGGGCATGAGGCGCCCTGAATGCCCGCCGGATCGGCGGGTCGGCAATAGAACATGCCGGTCACCGCGCTCAGATCGCACGCCTCGCCAGCCGGGCAGCCGCTCTGATCGAGGACGAAGCAGGACATCGACTCGACGCCCAGGAGCTCGTCGAACGCCGCCCAGAACGCCTCGTTGACCACGTTCTCATAGCGGGTGACGCGCATCGTTCGTGTGTCGACGATGGCGTTCCACGGGAAGGCGTTGGACGGAAAGAATGGGGCCAGCTTGCGCGTCGGGTCGATGGCCGATGGATACAGTGCGCCGACGGAGTCGGTCCACTGGACGAGATCCGTCGCGTCGGCGGGTTCGAGGTCGCCCCCCTGTGCGAGCACGCTGAGGAACTGGCCTCCTTGATGGCGATACGCGTCGTAGCGCGGCGGGAACTCGTAGCGGGCCTCCGCGATGCACGGCGCGCACCAGGTGGCCGACATGTTCAGCCTGGATTTCGCGCGCAGGGGAAATGCTCGGCTCGCGAGCTGCTGGCGACGCGAAATGGGGCGGCATTGCGACGGCGACCGGTCGGCGGCCGAGTTCAGGAGACACCTCCCCCTTACCCCC
>JADLAB010000317.1 GCA_020848455.1 Polyangiaceae bacterium | reverse complement strand
TCGGGATGCGCTTGGGTGTCCCGGGCGCCGTGGTCGAGCTCTCACCGGGACGCGCGCTCGTCACGGCGACGGAGATCACCATCGTGGGAGGCACGATCAACATCGCGGGGGCGACGATCAACATCGCTGGCGCCGCGATCAACGTTGCGGCCGGCGCGGCCATTGACGTCAAAGGGAACCCCATCAAGCTCAATAGCTGAGCTGATGGGATTATCACAAGCATGAGCGGTGCTCACCATCGGCCCCGAAGAGACGACGCAAGGGCGCGCCCGCTGCGGCGCAAGCACTGCCTCGTACTCGCCGCGCTGGCGCTAGCCGCATGCTCGGACGCGCCGCCTGGCAAGCACGTGCCGCCTGCGCCCTCGGCGACCGGCACCGCAGCTGCTACCGAGAGTGTGTCGAGTGGCGACGCCACCGCACCGGCCGCCGCCACTCCGGCGCCCCTGGCGACCCCTTTGACGGCGACGGCATCTTCGGGGGCGGCGATGCCAGTGGCGTCCGCATCCCTTGCCGCGCCGAGCGCCCGGAGTTCAGCCGTGACCAAGAAGCAGCGAACTATGCCATCGCCGGGAACCGTCAAGATGCTCGCCGACCGCACGCTGGTCGTCACGATGTGGCGCGCAGGCTACGTCAGCGCGCATGGGCAGTGGCGCGTGTCTCCCAGCGCCACGAACTACCAGGACTACCTGCGCCGCGTGGGCGGCCTGAGTCCAGGGCAAGAGAAGCTGCTGGTCGCGGAGGCAGACGGGATCGATGACGACGCGGTGGACGCCGCGTGCAGACGCTACATGGAGGTCGAGCACGGCTGGCCGGCCAACGAGGTCCGCGTCGCCATCATGAGCGCTCCGAAGAATGGGCGTATCTTGGTCGACGTGTACGGGCAAGCGGGGCGCTACACGCTGGAGGTGGATGTCGACACCTCACGCGTTACCGGTGTTTGGAGCCGGGCGCTGCGCTGATGGCACGCGTCGCGGAATGCGTGTGTCGCTCCGGCGCGTTCGTCGAGGTCCGCCTGAGCAAGACGTGCGGAGGTCAGCGATCTAATGAGCGGACACCCAGCGGCACGCGTGAATGACCCAAGCGGCCATGACGCCGCATCGTTCTCGGGCTCGGTGGCGTTTCCCGTCGGTCCCTGTGGCCAGCCGGAGGTGCTAATCGACGGCCTGTCGGCCGCGCATGTGTACTGCGCTGTGCTCTGCGGTGGCGCCGCGCGGAAAGGCACAGTCCATCCACGGATGCCTGTTGCACCCATACTAGTGAACGGCGCAGCGTCGGTCTTGGTGCACGGCGTGCCCATTGCTCGCGCGGCGGGGAGTGGAGATTTCGCGGACTGCGGGGCCTTCGTTCGCCTGCCGGGATCCCCGACCGTTCTCATCGGTGGGCCAGGAGAGGACCCATCGGGAGCCAAGTGCCTTGCCCGGACCGTGCTGAAGACCGGCGGGCACGGCACGGTGTCCGACTGCGAGCTCGTGGCGGACGAGCTCGCGCGACTACCGGTTTATGTGATCGAACGGGTGCGGCGCCACGGCATCAAGGTCGTCGTTTGCCGGGGCGACGTTACGGACTACCGGCACGACCTCGAAGGCGTCGAACCGCGGAACTGGCCCGGTCAGACGTGGGCGGACGCGACGGGCGCCGGCGGGGAAGACGAGTGCACGATTGCGGTTGTCGGCCACGATACGCGTACGGGTGCGCACGTCCCGGAAGCAGGCGAAGGGCACGGCAGCCAGAGCGTGGTGATTCACGAGCTGTTTCATTGTATCGATGACAACGAGGGGGCACCATCCTCGAGTGATCATTCGTTCTGGGAGGCTCGGGCCAATGACTACGGAAGACTGTCCGAGTATGAGCGTCAGGCCGGCGAAGGTGGTCCGCAGGAAACGTACGCCGAGAGCGCGGCGCGCTACTTCGGCCAGGACGACGAAGACGCGCGTCGCAGGCCGCACATGCACTCCTACTGGGAATCGGAGCCATTACGCACGAAGTGACGGGTGCCCATCTGGCCGGGCGACGAGTTGCCGCGCGGCGGGGGTCGCGCACGATCACGTACGCACCGTGCGCGGCAACGAGGTCGTGACGATCGAGAAGAACCTCGTGATGCACATCGCCGGCCGGCAGCTCGTCAAGATCGATGGCGGGACGGACGGGGCGCGCGACGCGGCGAACGCGCTGACGGCCTTCGCGGCGGCCTTCGAGGCGGCCGCGACCGCGGCGCCCCCTGTCGTGGCGGCGCCCGATCCGCCGCCGGAGCGCGAGGGCGTCGAGGCCGTGCTCACCTTGCGGGTCGCGACGCTGCCCTGGAACTCGCGCGGGACGGGGACCGTCTGCAGAGCATGGTCGAGGCCGCGCTCACCGCGCTTCCCGCGCTCCGCGCCGAGGCGGAGGCGGCGGAGCGCCTCGGCGCGAGGCTCGCGGCCCTGACGGCGGCGGAGGCACACGCCAAGGTGTCGCGCACCGACCCCTCGGCGTGGAGCGGGTTCGCGTGGCGGGCGCCGCTGCGCAAAGCGCACGCCGCGGCAGCCGAGGTCCTCCGGAGCGCGGCACGCGAGCTGGAGGCGCTCACGGCGCGCGTCGAGGCGCGGGTCGGCGCGGCACGTGCGGCGTACGGGCTGCCGCCACGCGCGCCGCACGCCCGGTCGGCGGACGCCGGCGTCGGCCGTGGCTGCGTCCTGACCGCCGTGGCGCACATGGTGTGCGCGGCATCGCTGATAGGGTGCAACCCGAATTCGGGGTCGACGGTGAAACAAACTCTCGGCGCAAGTGCTGCGAACTGCCTGTTGACGGTCGGCCTCGAGCGTGGCGACGCCGAGCGGCTGACATTGCGCTACACCTTCGAGAATCACAGCGATAGGAGCGCCTACTTCTTCGAGGAGGTCGAGGGCGACTACCGTGACGGCTCGGTGGCGCCGACCAGGGCGCATCCAGGGTTCGTGCTCGTCGAGCCTACCGGAGTGATCCTGGCAAAGAAGATCCCTACGATTCCCCCGGACGGCTCGTGGCCGGAGTACCCCACGGGTCCCTTTGCCACGCGCGTAGCTCCCGGGAGTAGCGAGAGTCGCGTGGTGGAAGTCGAGCTGCCTCTTGCCTACTACAACCCCCATGTGTCGCTCGATGAAGATCTGAAGGGAAGTCCCTGGCTGGCGAAGCTTCTCGGTCGTGACGGGGCAGAGCAGCTGCTGCGAATGGATTTCTGGTTCGAGCTCGGCTTCGTGTTGCTGCTGCCCGCGGGGGACGCCGTCCTGGACCAGTACGACCGCTGTCGAGCCGCAAACGGGCACACCTGGTACGATTTCCGGCTGTCGAATCCCGAGCGCCAGACACTGCTCCGCGTCGGGCCCCTGGGCCAGGCGCCGGTGCGGTCGTTCGCGGCGGCTGACGGCCATTGACTTGCCACCGAGAAGAACCTCGCGATGCACATCGCCGGCCGGAAGCTCGTCGAGATCGTCTGGACCAAACCACCGGCCCGGCAGACCCTGATCACCTCTTGATGTCGCCCAGGGCAATGGTTGCCGTCATCGCCGCCGCGCTCGTTGCGGGCGCCATGCTGCATGCGCTCGTCGCAGTCGGAAACAAGCCCATGATTGCCAACGCAGGCTTCTCTGGCCCCGACGCAGACACCCCGAAATACCCAATGGTCGTCCGGGTCGAACCCAAAGCGGGTGCCGTGGAGGTGGTGTTGTCGCTGCGAAACGCGGATGCGACAGACGCTGCGTTGGTCGGTCTGTCAGAAGGCATGGACGGCTTCGACGTCGACGTCGACGGCGACGTTCTTCACTTGATGCGTCTCGACGAAGGCATCCAGGACGAGCGCAACCGCCACGAGTTCTCGCGCCTCGCCGACTCGCCGATCATGGTGTTCTTCCAGTACTTTGCAGCGCCAAGGGTCACGGTAATACCCGCCGGCGGCTCCTTTCGCCAACTACTGCTCCTCCGCGATGGCCTTCCCGTTGCCGGAAGGATCCGCAGAGCCTATCTGTGCGCGGCGCGCAACTGCACGCGCGAGCTGGCGCCCACCCTCGAGCGCACGGTCGCGTGGTTGCGAGTGACGCTGGCAATCATGCCGCTTCGCGGCGGGATCGAGGTGCTGCGTTTCGACGGAGACGAGTACGCCTTTCTCGGCACGCGAGGGGTCGCGACTGTTGACCATCGCCAATACGTCGTCGTCTCACGACGCCTCCGACTGCCGGAGCCGTTGCGCATCCGCGATTGGCAGGAATCAAGAGAATGAGTAACGTGGAGACGTCGCGTCCTAGCTGCGGTCGACCTGCGATGTCCGCCCACGCGCAACTCAGTTCAGCCTGGATTTCGCGCGCAGGGGAAATGCTCGGCTCGCGAGCTGCTGGCGACGCGAAATGGGGCGGCATTGCGACGGCGACCGGTCGGCGGCCGAGTTCAGGAGACACCTCCCCCTTACCCCC
>JADLAB010000316.1 GCA_020848455.1 Polyangiaceae bacterium | reverse complement strand
TCGTGATCGGGACACACGGCGCGACGCTCGGCGGTGCGGACGAGCCGAGCGACGGCGTCTACGTGCTCGACGGCGCGACGGGTCGCGTGCGGACGACGATCCGGCCACCCGGCACGGGCGATCTCGACGTCGGCGGCATCGCGCTCGACGGCGACACCGCGTACTTCGGCACCGACCACGGCAAGGTCATCGCGGCCCGCCTCGACGGCAAGATCCTCTGGACGGCCGATCTGCGCGGCAAGGTCCGCCCGGCGCCGGCGCTCGCGGATCTGGACGGCGACGGGCACGCCGACGTCGTCGTGGGTGACGAGCAGGGCGAGCTCGTCGCACTCGACGGCGCGACCGGCCGGCGCCTGTGGCTCGCCAAGACGAGCGTGAACGCCTACGGCGCCACCGGCTTCATCGGCGCGGCGGCGCTCGGCGATCTCGATGGTGACGGACGCCCCGATGTCGTCGCCGGCGGCCGCGACGGCGTGCTCGCCGCGTACCGCGGCCGCGACGGCAAGGTGTTGTGGCAGGTGCCGCACGGCTCGGGCATCCACGCCTCCCCCAGCATCGCGGACTTCGACGGCAACGGCACGCTCGAGGTGCTCGCGGCGTGGTCGTACAGCGACGTGGCCGTGCTCGAGGGCGCCACCGGCACCGAGCTCTGGGGCCAACCGGTCGAGCTCGACGGGGCCGGCATCGAGGGCCTGTTCGCTTCTCCGATCCCGCTGCCGGGGGCGAGCCCGGCCGAGCCGGGGGTGCTCGTCCAGGGCACGGCGTGGTGGGATCGCGACGACGGCGTCGTGGGCGTCGGCGCCTTCGAGCGCGCGTGGAAGAGCTTCGAGGGGCGCGTGACCGCCAGCGCCGTCGTGGGGGATCTCGACGGCGACGGTGTCTCGGAGGCCGTCGTCGGCACCGAGAAGGGCAAGCTCGTGGCGCTGCACGCCGACGGCGGCTACGCCGTGCTCGGGCAGCTTCCCGGCGGCATCGAGGCGTCGGCGATGATCGCCGACGTCGACGGCAACGGCAGCTACGAGCTGCTCGTCGCGTCCAACGACGGCAACCTGAGCTGCTTCGAGACCGGCTCGCGCCACGCGCCGACGGTCGCGCGCTTCCGCGGCAACGATGCACACAACCGCGGCGACCTCGGCGTCGTCCGCCTCGGATGGCGAGCGCGCCCGGGCGTGCCCGTGCCGCGCGCCGGTGTCGAGGTGGCCCCACCGGGCGTGCGCGTCGAGTACCTGACCTGCTGCCAGGCGCTCGCGGACGCCGCCGTCCGCGCACCCGCCGAGACGGGCAGGCTCCTGCTCAAGGCGTCCGCCACCTGCCTTTCGATGGCGGCCGACGGGAAATCGGCGGACGAGATGCGCGCCGCGGTGCGCGGGGCCGTCGGCCAGACGCTGCCGCGCGAGTGCCGCTGACGGGCCGCCTTGCCGCCAGCCGGGTCCGTTCCGGCACCCGGCTTTCTGGGCCCGAAGCCTCTAGTGCTCGCCGGCCGAGAGCCCCTCTCCGGGCCAGCCCTCCCAGCACGGGAGCTCGGCATCGCAGCAGCAGGTCGACGCCTGGATCACGGCCTCGTTGTCGAAGCGCGGCAGGCGCTGCAGCCGCGCGAGCAGACCGCGCGTGTGCGCGCACCCGCCCGGGACCACGCAGGCATGGCCATCGGCGGCGTGCAGCACGAAGAACAGATCCTCGTCGAAGGGCCCCGCGCTCGTCGTCAGGATCGACACCTTGATGAGGTCGCGCCACGCCACGCCATGAGGGCGCCCCTCCGTGTCGAGGCGGCTCACGCCCCAGTCGTCGATCCTCATCGCGCCCGACCTCCCGGTGGGTTGTGCCGCAACCGACAGCCACAGGCGTCCACGACTCGCTCCTGCCCCCGCACCGCCTCGGAATGCCGAGCCCGCGCTCGACGGCGCGAGCCGCGGGTCCACCGCAGCGGGGCTCGACGGCCCGGCCCGCACCGCTCTACCTGGCAACGCGCGTACCACGGACCGCGAGGCGGTCCCGGGCGCACCCGGCGCGTCCGACGACCGCAGCCTTCGCTGCGATTGCGCGCGGCTTGCGTCGCTTCTCGCGCGGCCGGTCGGGGCCGAGCCCCGGGACGCCGGCTGCAAGAGTTGCGCAACCCTGCGCGCACCACGAAGCCGTTGCGCGGCGCCGATGGTATGGTGGGCAGGCGGATGCGGCGCCGCCGCCGCACGGCGGCCACCGAAGAGCATGAAACGAGACCTACGGCTCCACGGCCTGTCCTCGGACCATCACCACGCGCTCGTGCTGGCGCGACGCCTGCTGCGGGCCTCCACCCAGGAGAGGCGCGACCCGGCCCGCGTCGCCCAGGTGCGCGACCGCCTGGACCGCGAGCTCGCGCCACACTTCGCCGTCGAGGAGGAGCTCCTGGTGCCGGCGCTCCGGGCGGCGGGCGAGCAGGCGACCGTCGAGCGGGTGCTCTCCGACCATGCCGCGCTGCGCGCCGTCCTCACGGCCGGCGCCGAGGGCGACGTCGACCGGCTCGCCGGGTTCGCCGAGCTGCTCACCGAGCACGTGCGCTTCGAGGAGCGCGAGCTGTTCCCGCTGTGCGAGCAGCGCGTGCCGGCCGCCGTACTCGACGAGGTCGCGCTGCGCGCGCCCAAGCGCTCCCAGCGCTAGCGGGCGTGAATCGAGGCTGAGCCTCCGCGCTCAGCGCCCGGCGTCGAGCGCGGCGACGAGCGCCTCCACGTCCTCGCCGGTGGTGCGCTCGCTCGTCACGCACGCGCGCAGCACCGGAGCACCGTCGGGCAGACGCACGAGCGGCAGGTACGCCCCGGCGCGCTGCCGCGCGCTCTCCGCCAGCGCCGCGAGGTGACGCGCCGAGCCTCCGTCCGCGACGCGCGCGTCGACGAAGCACACGACCGGCAGCGGCGTCTCGTTCCGCGGCTCGAAGCCGCGCGCGCGGAGCGCGGCGCCGAGCCGTCGTCCGAGCGCGAGCTTGTGCTCGACGGCGCTGGCGACGCCGGACAAACCGCGCGCCCCGAGCGCGAGCAGCAGGGGCAGCGCGCGAAAGGGCCGTGACCAGCCGAGCGTCGTCGCCCAGGGCTCGTCGGCGGCGCGCGGCAGGTAGCGGGCGGAGACGCCGAAGGCCAGGCGAAGGAGCTCGGGCCGGCGCGTGCAGAACAGCCCCAGCCCGAGCGGCACGTCGAGCGTCTTGTGCGGGTCGAAGGCGACGCTGTCCGCCGCCTCGATGCCCGCGAGCTCGTGCCGCGCGCCCGGCGCGAGCGCGAGCATGCCACCGTAGGCCGCGTCGACGTGCAGCCAGCAGCCCGCGCGACGCGCCACTGTGCCGACCTCGGGCAGCGGGTCGAGCGCCCCCACGGTGGTGGTGCCCGCGGTCGCGACCACGAGCAGCGGCGTGCGCTCGCGCCGGTCGCGGCCGATCGCGTCCGCGAGCGCGTCGGGCCGCATGCGGTGCGCGCGATCCACGGCCACGAGACGCACCGCGTCCGTCCCGAGCCCGGCCACCCGCGCCGCCTTCTGCACGGACGGGTGGGCGTCCGCGGAAGCGTAGATGCGGGGCGCGCGCTCGACGCCGCAGAGGCCGCGGCGCGGATAGGCGGGGAAGCGCGCGCACAGGGCGAGCAGGACCGCGGCGAGGTTCGCCTCGCTGGCACCCGTCGTGAAGTGGCCGCGGGCCTCGGCGCCCGGCATGAGGCGGCGCGTCAGGGCCGCCGCGAGCTCGCGCTCGGCGCCCACCCCGAACGGCGCGTGGTGGCGCGTCGCGAGCTCGGGATCGTGGGCCGCCGCGAGCGCGGCACCGAGCACCGCGGCGACGGACGGCGTCCCGTGCGGCATGCCGAAGTAGCGGCGCCCCGCGGGGTGGATCTCCGCCTCCGCGAGCGCCTCGGCCACCACCGCGGCGAGCTCGGGCGCCGGCCGCTCCCAGTCCGTCGCGCGCAGACGGGCGAGCGCCGCCCCGAACGCCGGAGGTCGTGGCAGCACGGTCGCGCCCTCGCGCGCGGTCGCGACGAGCGCCTCGAGCGCCGCCTCGAGCGGTGGAGGTCCCGGCGTGCGGGAGGCGAACGGCATGCTGGAGCCGGCGTCCTTCTAGGGCTCGCGGCCCGGCTCCCAGTAGCTCGTGTGGCGCAGCGCGCCGCGCTCGAGCACGAGGGTCGTGACGGAGGCGGGCGTGCAGCGCCCGCGCACGAAGAGCCACGGCATCAAGCGCACCGCCAGCGGCTCCTCGGGTCCCGCGAGCCCGTGCTCGAACGCCACGCGCGCCATCCAGATCGGCTGCTGATGCGACACGCACACGAGATCCTCGAGGTCGGGCTCGGCGGCGAGCGCCGCCAGCAAGGCCCTGCGCATGCGCGCGGCCACGGCCCGGGGATGCTCTTTCCGGGCGCGGGCGCGCGCGTCGAGCGCCGCCGCGAGGTAGGCGCGGGGCGCCCAGCGCCGCGGCAGACCCTCGCGCCAGCTGCCGGCCTCCACGAGCCCCGCGTCGAGTCGCAGGCGGGGCGCCTCGGTGCCGCCGCGCGCGGCGAGCGCCTCGGCCACCATGCCCGCGGTCTCGCGCGCGCGCTCGAGCGGGCTCGACACGAGCGCGACCCGCGCACCGAGCTCGCCGGCGAGCCACGCGGCCGCGCGCCGGGCCTGTCGCCGGCCGCGCTCGCTCAGGCCGAAGCCGGGCAAGCGTCCGTAGGTCACGTGCGCCGGGTTCTCGACCTCCCCGTGACGGACCAGGTGCACGCGGACCACGACCCCTGCGTAGCACGGCCGCGCGCCGGCACACCTGAGCTGATTGGTCGTTTATGCGTTGACAATCGTCCAATTCGACCTAGATCCAGGAGCAGGCGGCGCGCTTGCCGCGCACGCCACGACCCCGGAGCTGGAGGTTCTCATGAAGCGCCCTTTCGCCATGCTGTCGCTCGTGCTCGTCGCAGGCGCGCTCACCGGCTGCGCGGCCACCACCACGGAGCGCCTGGCGCTGCCCGAGCTCCCGACCGTCCCCGAGGTGTCCCTGGAGCGCTATCTAGGCACCTGGTACGAGATCGCGTCGTTCCCGACACGGTTCCAGCGAGGCTGTGCGGCCACCACGGCCACCTACTCGCTGCGCGACGACGGCGAGATCGACGTGCTGAACCGCTGCCGTGACGGCTCGCCCGAGGGCGAGGAGCGCAGCTCCGAGGGGCGCGCGAGGGTCGTGGACGAGGCCACGCGGGCCAAGCTCGAGGTGAGCTTCTTCCGCCCGTTCTGGGGCGACTACTGGATCATCGATCTCGACGCCGACTACCGCTTCGCGGTCGTCGGGCACCCGAGCCGCGACTACCTGTGGATCCTGTCGCGGGCGCCCGAGCTCGACCCGGCCACCTACGACGGCATCTTGAAGCGGCTGCGCGGCCTCGGCTACGAGACCGAGCGGCTCGTCCGGACCGAGCACGCCGCGCCGGCGCGCGCGGTGCGCCTCGCGGCACCGGGCTCCGCCCCGGTCGCGGTGCGCTGAGCGAGCGAGCCCGCGCGCCGCTCGCGGCTTGGCACCGCGCGCGCCCGCGCGCACCATGGGCGGCATGAGCGACGCGCGCTGGGTGGAGCTCGACGTGCCGGCCGCGCTCCGGCACTACGTGGCGCGCGCGCGCGTCACGCGGCTCGGCGCAGTGGTGCCAGCGGTGAGCTTCGGTGCGCCCGTCGGCGCGTTCCACCCGCTCGGGCTCGAGGTACGCCTCGACGCCGAGGTGGTGCAGGACGACTTCCGGCTCGAGCTCGAGCCCGCGTTCCGACCCACGCGCCACTTCACGCCGCACCTCACGCCGACCGACCGCCACGTCGTCGCCGAGCACGTGTTCCGCGCTCCGGCGGTGGTGGCGTGCGACGACGCGCACGCGCTCGCGCTCGTGCCCGACCTCGAGCTGTGCGGGGCGTGGCCGGCGGCGGCGACGGCTCGCTGGTACCTCGACCTCGACGCGCCCGGCGGAACGCTCGCGCTCGGCGCGTGCGCGACGGAGACGGACGCGCACGTGCTCTTCGCGCGACGCGCTGGCGCGCGCTTCCCGGCGGGGCGACTCGTGCTCGGCTGCCACCTCTTCGTGTCGTCCGCGCCGAGCGACACGGCGAGCCCTCATCGGGCCCTCGGGGCGTGGCTCTGGCGGCGGCACGCGCGCGAGGCCGTGCGCGCCGGGGAGCCGGTCGGGCCCGATCTCGAGCCCCTCGTGCGGCACGCCTACGCGTGGGCCTTCTCGCGCTGGGAGCCGCTCGTGTGGCAGGAGCTCGAGCTCGAGGGACGGCGCGTGGGTGCGCCCCGGTTCATCGTGAGCCTCGCCGAGAGCCCGCGCTCCGGGGTCGCCGCGAGCGAGCGCGAGACCCGCTCGGTGTGGAACCAGGCCTGGTTCGGGTCCCTGCGCTCGGCCTCGGGCCTGTGGCGCCACGCGCGGCGCACCGGCGCCGCGGACCTCGCGGCGCGCGCGGCGCTCGGCAAGGAGCTGGCCCTCGCGGCGCCGATGCACGACGGCCTCTTCCCCTCGGTCCTCGCGACGGAGATGGAGCACGTGGTGGCGGGCGGACGCACGCTGTGGCGCTCGCGCGGCTGGTCGACGGCCTACTGGGGCAACTCGGATCGCAACCCGAAAAACCGCCCGCCCGGCGGGGCGCGCAGCCTCGACCTGCGCGCAGCGCCCTTCCACCTGGTCGACATGAGCACGACGGCGCTCGCGATGTTGCGCTGGTATCGCGAGCTCGAGCCCGACCCGCGCCTGCTCGACTACGTGCGCCGCTACGCCGCGGGGCTGCACGCGCGCCAGACCGCGGACGGCTTCTTCCCCGCCTGGCTCGATCGCGACACGGGGCGCACCCTCGGCGTGCTCGACCGCTCGGCCGAGAGCGCGCCCGCGGCGACGCTGCTCTTCGAGCTCGCCGAGCTCGGGGACGGCGAGCGCGAGCGCCGGGCCGCCCTGCGCACGGTCGAGGCGCTCGCCCGCGAGGTCGTGTGCGCGAGCCGCTGGGAGGACTTCGAGACGTACTGGTCGTGCTCGGCCTACGGCAACGACGAGCTCGTCGGGCGCACGGTGGAGCGCAACGCGCTGCCGAAGCAGACGAACCTCGCGCTCTACTGGACCGCCGAGGCCCTGCTCGCGGCCCACGAGGCGACGGGCTCCGCGGCGTGGCTGGCCGCGGGCGCGCGCGTCGTCGACGAGCTGTGCATGACGCAGGCCGCCTGGCAGCCACCCTTCATGCCCGTGCCGGTGCTCGGCGGCTTCGGAGTCGGCAACGCCGACGCGGAGTGGAACGACGCGCGCGCCAGCCTCTTCGCCGAGCTTCTCGTGCGCTACGGGCGCGCGCTCGGCTCGCCCGAGCTCGTGGAGCGCGGCATCGCCGCGCTCCGCTCCTGCTTCGCGCTCATGTACTGCCCGGAGGTCCCGCGCACCCGGGCCGTGTGGGAGCGCGTGGCGCCGTGGCTCGGCCCCGACGACCACGGCTTCACCATGGAGAACTTCGGCCACGACGGGCGCGCCGGCGCGGACGGCAGCGGCATGGGCGACTTCTGCATCTACGACTGGGGCAACGGCTCGGCCGCGGAGGCCTACGAGCGCATGCGCGCCCACCTCGGCGCCGACGCGCTCCGGCTCG
>JADLAB010000315.1 GCA_020848455.1 Polyangiaceae bacterium | reverse complement strand
CGAACGACCGGCTGTCGTTCTTCTCGAGCCTCGGCGTGACGGCGCTCGTGGCCGACCTCGCCGCGCGGGCCGCCGCCTTGCCGCGCGCCCGCCGCGCGCTCGCGTGGCTCCTCGTCCTGCGCCAGGCGGCGGGCTTCGTCCTCTTCCCGCCGCGCGCCTTCTCCGGTGCGCTCCTGCAGCGCGCCTTCGACCGCGGCGCCGCCTCCCTCGGCCCGGAGCTCGGCGACGCGACGCTCGTCATGGTCAACGCGCCGAGCGTGTTCGCCGCGAACCTCGTGCCCGTGTGGCGGCGCGCGGCCGGGGCGACCGTGCCCGCGAAGCAACGCGTCCTCGGCACGTCCTTCGGCGCCGTCGAGGTCGAGCGCACGGACGCGACCACGCTCGTCCTGCGCGCCGACGGCGGCTACCTCGCCCTCGGCTTCGACGAGATCGCCTGGACCCCCACGGCCACCCGCCCGGAGGGCTACCGCGTGGCGCTCGACGACGTGACCTTCACGGTCCTCGCCGCCACCCGCGACGGCCGCCCGCTCGCCGTCGAGGCGCGCTTCGACCGCCCGCTCGAGAGCCCCACCCTCCGCTTCGTCGCGTGGCGCGGCACGGCCTACGTGCCCTTCGAGCTACCCGCGGTCGGCGAGCGCGTGGCGTTGCCCGGGGTCGAGATCGCGGACCTGTTGTGGTGACTCGGACGCCGCCGGGGAGCGACCGGGTCCCGGGCATTGACGCGGGGGCGGGTGCGGGTGCGGGGGCGAGTGCGCGGGCGTGAGCGGGAGCGGGTGCGGGGGCGTGAGGGGGTGCGGGTGCGGGCGCGTGAGGGGGTGCGGGTGCGGGTGCGGGAGCGGGCGCGCGAGCGGGGGCGAGTGAGCGAGCGGGTGCGGGTGCGGGTGCGGGGGCGGGTGCGGGTGCGGGTGCGGGCGAGGCATTCCCATTCGGGCGCGTCGATTCGCGCCTTTCTTTGCCTCGAGAGCGGCATTCTCGGTCGCTCTCGCCCTTCGTGCTCGTGTCGGAGTGCCCCGTCGGTGACGTATAGCCGCCTCGCCGGCGCGGCGTCCGCGCACCGCGCGCCGGCCTCCGGGAGGGGGCGTGGCATGCGCGAGGCCGGCCCGGATGAGCCGGGCGACCCGGAGCGCCGGACGCCACGGACGAGCCGCACGAGCCGCACGAGCGTGCCGAGCACGTGGTCGAACCGGGCCCTCAGAGCGCCGGGCCGCCGACACGCAGCGCGTCGCCGGTCGCCGCAAGAACGCTATCCCGTTGGGCAGCACTCACGGTGACGACGCCCCCTGGTGGTCGCGCCACCGCGCCATGAGGTCAGAGATCGACGACAGATGCTCGTCAGGGGTGAAATCGTCCCATTTGGTAAAGGAACTGAACGTGTCGCCCCAAGAATCCATTGTGGGAAACTCCTCCTTGCGGAACGGTCCAGAGACACCGGCGAGCCAGCCGTCCTTCGCAGCCCAGTGCGGCGGATCTGTCCTGAAACGGAAGACGTAATACACGAGAATCCCCTTGGTGGACCCCAGGTCGCGCTCGACGGTCTTCATCAACTCGATATGTTCAGGTGCGCACCCAAGTTCCGTCGGATAGGTTAGCCAACGCACCATGTCCGATTCGGCGAGCTGCGCCTGCGCGCTTTGCGATGTGGGAAAGAGACCCCGCCGTCCAATTGAGGAGAGTGCGGAGAAGAGGTCACCACGTGTCTCTGGATCCGAGGCCACGGCGAGCACCGCCGGATTGTCCGGCGCTTCACCCAGTCGAAGAAGCGAAAGGATCGCAAACAGTCGCAGGCGCGGATCACGCAAGGCTTCGCCGCGTCTCAGGACGTCCACAGTCGCTGTGTCTTTTCCGAGATACGCCAGCACGTCGAGGAGCAGACCGGCGCTCCCGCGAGTCTCCAGGTACGACTCGGCCCAGCGCCAACTGGTCCCTTCCCCGCGCTGTTGCGGAACTACCGAGTCCAACGCTTGCTGGGCTTCTTGCAGCGCACGTGCGTGCGTCAGCGTGGCAACGCTCTTGGGTAGTGCGCCCGCCTGCGCGTACGCCAATAGCACACTGTATTTCAGCTCGCTCGGGATGCCAACGATGGATTCGTCGGCCAGCGCAGGCAACAGAATATCCCCAAACTCGTGAGTTCGCTCAAACGGGAGCGTCATCATGGGGTAGCTCTCGCCTGGCCACCCGTGCTTGCGCAAGATGGCAACGTATTCGAGAGTTGCGTCGCGACTGTTGACTTGAGCGAGCGCAGCAAGGGCAGCCGCCTTCCCCTTCGACGAAAGACGGCCGTAGCGTTCCACTATGAGCGGAACGTGCTGGTCGCGACAATGCGTCCAGACGGCCTGCAAGAGCGCACTGTCATAGGTGGTGAATGTGAACTTTCTCGGGGGCAAGTCGTCGGACGCGGCGGAAATGATCGCGGCGACCTCCAATGGCGTGATGTCGGCCTTCGCGATCCCCTCAACAAGCTTCAGCGCTGCTTCGCGACGCTCAAGGTTTCCGTCGGTGAGGCGAGCAAGGGCATCGCGAAGAGCGGGGCGAGGGAAGAAGGCTAGTGGTGTCACGGCACTCCCAGAGGAGGGTGGGCTCGACGCGGAGCGGGCAAGGTCTTCATGCGGCGTAGACTTGCACCCTGGAGCGACCGACGCGAGCATAAGTGCGCCGAGTGCGGTGGCTGTGCTGCGAAGAGCGGTCGGCGCGAGGATCCGCATGAGGTTTGCCGGTCTGCCCAAGTACCATTAACCCGCGCCGCCCCTCGCGGACGGAGCGCGCTCACCGAGCCTATCCGCCCGCGAAGTGCCCCGCAAGCGGCGCTCGAGTGCCGAAGGTCGCCGCCTCTCGACGGTCCCCCGTGGCGGATGGTGCGGATCCGTGGTCGCGCACGAGCAGGTGGGTCGCGAAGCAGGGGCGGTCACGGCCACATCGCGTGCCGGAGGGCGGCGGCGCCACGCGCCCGCCCACCACGCGGCCGCGAGCTCCGGAACCGGGCCTTGGCTTCGGCTTGTCGGCCCGGAACCCGCCACGGTACCATGTCCACCCATGGCAACGGGACGTACGACAAGGACCGGGGCGTCGGCCACACGCGCGACACGACCGACGCTCGCGGGGAGGCCCAATGTGCGCGCGAAGGGCGTTG
>JADLAB010000314.1 GCA_020848455.1 Polyangiaceae bacterium | reverse complement strand
GGATCGTGTAGGGTGGGCGGCTCCAGCATGCGCATCCCCGACGCTCTCGCTCCGCTCTTCGACTACGGCCTCGTGGAGGAGGTGGTGCGCCCACTCATGAGCGGCAAGGAGGCGCAGATCTACCTCGTCGTGGCCGGCGGCACGGAGTGCGTCGCCAAGGTCTACAAGGAGGCCGAGAACCGGACCTTCAAGCACCGCGCGGAGTACACCGAGGGGCGCAAGGTCCGCAGCTCCCGCGACCAGCGCGCCATGGGGAAGCGCTCCAAGCACGGGCGCGCGCAGGACGAAGCGGCGTGGCGCTCCACGGAGGTGGACGTGATCCAGCGCCTGCATGCGGCAGGCGTGCGCGTGCCGGTGCCGATGCATTTCGTCGAGGGCGTGTTCCTGATGGAGCTCGTCACCGACCGAGCGGGGCACCCGGCGCCGCGCCTCGCCGACCTCGGGTTCGAGGCCGAGGCCGCGCAGGCCATCTTCGACCGCCTGATCGGCGAGGTGGCCAAGATGCTCTGCGCCGGCGTCGTGCACGGCGACCTCTCGGACTTCAACGTGCTCGTCGGCACGGACGGTCCCGTGATCATCGACTTTCCCCAGGCGGTGGGGGCCGGCGAGAACGCCAACGCGCGCAAGCTGCTCGTCCGCGACGTGGACAACCTGCACCGCTTCCTCGCGCGCTTCTCGCCCACGGCCCGGCGCCTCCCCTACGCCGAGGAGATGTGGGACCTCTTCGAGCAGAACGCCCTCACGCCGGACACGCGCCTGACCGGGCGTTACCGGCCGGCGCAACGCCGCGCCCACACGAGCGAGGTGCTCGGCCTCATCCGCGAGGCCGACGACGATGAGCGCAAGCGCCGCGACGCGCTCGGGCGGCCCGCGCACCACGGTGCTGCGCGCGACCGGGCGTCACGGCAGGGTCCCGCGCACCGCGGCGCCGCGCGCCACGAGACGCCACGGGGTCCCGCGCATCACGGCGGCGCGCGCCACGAGGCGCCACGGGGTCCCGCGCATCACGGCGGCCCCCACGGCGCTCCGGCCCAGCCGCCACCGCGCCGCGAGCCACCGCGGCACGAGGCCTCGCGGCCGGAGCGACCGGAGGCCCAGCACCAGCACGGCGCCGGCGACGCGCCCCCGGCACGCTCGCGGTCGCGGACCGAGGACGTCCCCGCGCGAGGCTCGCGGGCAGGTGGCCCCGACGGCCAGCGCCGCGTGCGCCGGCAGGTCGAGGTGATCGTCGTGCGCAAGCCGCAGTAGCCGCTCACGGCTCGGGCCGGACGCGAAAGCGACCCTCGAGCGACTCGAGCTTCTTCACGATGCCGGTGTACTCGAGCTCGGCCATCGGCAGCATCGCGGCGCCGAAGAAGCCTTGCCGTCGCATCTCGACGGCCTTGTCGGCGACGTGATCGCGGATGCGGTTCCAGAAGGGATGCGCGAACGCGTCGACCGGCTCGGTGAGCTTGCCCTCGCGCATCGAGAACGCCGCACACGTCACGATTGGCGGACCGTCGAAGTAGCTGATGGTCGAGCCGAGCGGGACCGGCATGAGCGGTACCTGGTGCGAGCCCCGCATGCCGCCCGCGACGAAGTGGCCGACGGCGAAGGGCGTGAGCACCTCGCCCGTGGCCGGGAAGTCCTGCTGCACGCGCACCAGCATCACCGGATCGTCCTTGCCGGTGTACTTGCCCGCGATGTTGTGGAGGCGCGAGGTCGAGGCGCTCATGGCCTGGGCGCCGCTCGCGCGCGAGTGGATCGACTCGACCACGAAGCGCTCCGGATCGCGCAGCAAGGCGGCGATGGCGTAGAGCTCCTCGGGGGCGTCGAGCTCGATGATGCGGTCGCCCTCGGTGTGATTGACGTCCATGATCACGTAGCGGAAGCCCTTGCTCATGCCGGGCGCGAGCATGAGGCCCGGGGTGTTCATCGGGTCCGCGAAGGCGAGGTAGAGCGGCAGGTCGTAGGCGCCGGGGTCGGTCTTGTCCGCCGCGAAGAACAGGAAGGGCTCGGCGGGGCGCTCCTCGAACTCGAGCTCCGCCACGGCGGGGCCCATGCCGTGCACGTTGCCCGAGAACGCGTCCTTCAGGAGGTCCTGACCGGCGCCGTAGAGGCCCTGCGACTTCGCGACCTCGGTGCCCGCGACGAAGGCATCCCAGGCGAGCCGGTGCACGGCGGTGCTCCGCACGCCTTCGGTGTGGGTCATCAGGATCGCGATGTCGTCGCCGGTCGAGCTCACGTAGGTGTCGATCAACAGGCCCCGCGCGCGCTCGCGGACGTAAGAGGTCACCGCCCCGAGCAGGCGCTGCGACGGGCAGATGTGACCCCCGACCGAACCGATGTCCGCCTTGATGACCGACAGGGTGATCTTCATGCCTGCCGCCGGTGCATCGGGCATGCCACTCCGACTCCCCCGAGGATTCACGAGAGGAACAGAAGGCGGTGCCGGGGACTGCGCCGCGACGAGCGAGGAATCTCGAGGCCGCAGCCCCTCGGCGGACCGCGAACGGATTGCGTCGGGCGCGCACGCGCCGCGGCGCCCGGCGGGGTCGCAGAGGGCGCCTCGACGGCGCGCGTTGCTGCTACGCTCCGCTTCGCGAGCATGATGAGCGGCCTGCCCAACGACAAGCGCCTGCGCCTGGTCCTCAGCGGAGGACCGGGCGGCGGCAAGACGACCGCTGCCGACCTCTTTCGTCGCGAGCTCGGCGCGCGCGTCGTGGTGGTGCCCGAGACGGCGACCATCATGTTCACGGGCGGCTTCCCCCGCTCCACGGAGCCCGACGCGTGCCGCGCGACGCAGACCGCCATCTACCACGTGCAGCGCAACCTCGAGCACGTGCAGGCCGCGCTCTACCCGGAGCGGCTCCTGCTCTGCGATCGCGGGACGGTCGACGGCGGCGCCTACTGGCCGGGCCCGAGCGACTTCTTCGAGGCCATGGGCACGAGCCTCGAGACCGAGCTCGCCCGCTACGATGCGGTGGTGTTCTTCGAGACGGCGGCGGCCGGCGGGTTGCACATCGAGGGCGGCAACCCGACGCGTACCGAGTCCGACGACGAGGCACGTGCCCTCGACGGCCGCCTGCGCGCGCTGTGGGAGCGGCATCCGCGCTTTTTCCTCGTGCCCCACAGCGAGAGCTTCTTCGGCAAGATCAGCATGGGGCTGGCGATCCTCCAGAGCATCGTGTCCCAGGGGAACAACAACCACCGGGGCCGGCGCTGAGGCTCGCATGGACGACCACGGCGAACGCAACAGCCGGCTGCCCGGCTTCTCCCGGCTCTCCGCCGCCGAGCGCCTCGACGCGATCGCGGCCTTCGCCGGGCTCGAGGACGCGCGCGCCCTCGAGGCACTGCGCTGCCCCGACAACGGCCTGCCGCAGGTGATCGCGGCGAACATGAGCGAGAACAACGTGGGGCGCTTCTCGCTGCCGCTCGGCTTCGCGACCAACTTCCGCGTCAACGCGC
>JADLAB010000313.1 GCA_020848455.1 Polyangiaceae bacterium | reverse complement strand
GCCGCGCGTGGCGGGGCTTCCGGTGTAGCAGGGCTGGGTCGTACCGTTGACGCAGCTGCACTGCTCGTCGGTCTGGCCGTTGCAGTTGTCGTCCGTCCCGTCGCAGGTCTCGCCGAGCGGGTTGGGGTTGCCCGGCACGCACGGCACGGGCTGGCCGTTCGCGCACGCCTCGACCGTCACCTGACAGATGCCGAGGCCGCACGAGACCGTGCCGAGATCCTCGTCGATGCCGTGGTCGCAATCGTTGTCGCCGCCGTCGCACAGCTCCTCGCTCGGCAGCACCTCGCCCTCGCAGGTGGTGCCGAACACGCCGTGGATGTCGCAGGTCTGGACGCCCTCGGTGCAGTCGCCCACGCCGATGAGCAGCGGGTCGCCGCTGTAGCAGGGCTGCGTCTCGCCCTCGATGCAGGCGCAGTCCTCGTCGACGATGTCGTCGCAGGTGTTGTCGACGCCGTCGCAGAGCTCGACGGGCTCGGGCACGCACGGCTCGCCGCCGGCACCCGCCGTGCCGCCGACGCCGCCCGTCGCACCGCTGCCTCCGACGCCGCCGGTCGCACCCGTACCCGGGCCCGGGCCCGGATCGGTGGACGAGTCGGCCGAGCACCCACCGCCGGCGTTCCCGGCGACGAAGGCGCTGACCACGAACATGCCGACGGCCCAATGGAAGCGGCGCATAAGTCCTCTCGCGCGCAGGTTGCCCACGAAGATCGTCGCCCAAGCAGACGACTCACCATCGTGATCCTCTCAGTTTGGCGGCTTCGAGCCAACTCCCATCGCGTGACGAGCGCCAAACGCCCGCCGCGACGCGTTGCGTCATCGGGCGCTCGCGCGGGGCGGCGGAGACCCCGCGCGAGCCCGCGCGCGCTTGCGGGCCCCCGGCGCACGGTGTCCCGCGCGCGGGCGCCCTCGACTACACTGCCATCCCGACATGTGGCGCCTCCGTCGCTTCGCAGCCCCGCTCCTCGGCCTCGCGCTCGCCGCGCCCGGCTGCGGCGGGGGCGGCGGTCCGCGTGGCGCCGACAGCTCCGATTCGGGGGCGTCGGGGGGCGCTCCCGCGGCGCCCGAGGGCGGCGTGCGCGAGGTGGCGTCGCTCGTCGACATGCTGCCGGACTGCGACATCCACCACCGCGGCCTGCTCGTCGATCTCGGTACCGACGAGACCACGGGCCGTTTCGGCTGGCGCATCGCCCCGCCCGAGAACCTCACGACCGTCGAGCACGACGGAGCCACCTGGGCCCGCATCTACGATCGTTCGCTCACCCTGCAGGTGCTCGTGGCCGAGCCCACCCCGGTGTTCGTGGCCGCGCGCGTCGTCGGCCGCGACTCCAAGGCGGCCGCCGTGCTCGTCGACGGGATCGACCTCGGCGTGCTGTCGTTCGGCAAGGGCGACATCAAGGTCGCCTCGACCAACCCGACCCAGGTGCCGCTCTCGGCCGGGCTGCACCTGCTCGAGCTGCGCTTCCGGGGGCGAGAGAAGGCCGGCTCCGATCCCTTCGCCGAGGTCGACTGGGTGCGCCTCGGCGTGCCGGGGGACAACGAGGCGACCTACGGCGCACCGACGCTCGGCGACGTGCGGAACCCGAGCGCGGTCCTCGGCGGCGAGCCTCACCGCGCCATCGCCGTGCGCGCACCGGCCTCGGTGCGCTGCGGCCTGCGCATTCCCGAAGGCGGTCGCCTGCGCGTCGCGGTCGGCATGCAGGGCGAGGGCAAGGCGGAGGCGGAGCTCGCGCTGCGGGTCGACGGCGAGAGCCGCTCGGTGCTGCAGAAGGTCGAGGTCGAGGGCGGTGCGCAGGCGCGCTGGCGCGACCTCGAGGTGCCGCTTTCGGACTACGGCGGTCGCGTCGTCAGCGTGGAGCTCGCCGCGGTGAAGACGACCGGCACGGGTCGGCTCATGTTCGGCGACCCGGCGCTGGTGGTCCCGGCGGCGCAGCAACCGGTGACGCCGCTCGCGCGCATCGTCGTCGTGGTGGTGCTCGACGGCATCGAGCGCGGCGATCTGCCTCCCTACGCAGGCCGCGAGACGCCGAACCTCGCCACGATGGTCGAGCTCGGGCGCACGGCCGTCGTGTTCGACGAGCACCGCGGCGACTCGACGCTCGTCGCGACGGCGATGGCGAGCCTGCTGTCGGGGGTGCCGCCGCTGCGCCACGGACTGCTCGACGCGCTCGCGCGGCTGCCGGAGGGCCAGCCGCTGCTCGCCCAGCTCGCCGGTGACGCCAGCGTGCGAACGGCGTTCTACAGCGGCGTACCGTCGACCTTCGCGCCCTTCGGCTTCGCGCGCGGCTGGGACCCCTACGTCGCCTTCCCGCCCCACGGCGAGCGCCTGGCCACGGCGCCGCTCGACGACGCTGCGGCCTGGATCGCGCAAGCGGCCAAGGGGGCGCGCGGTCCCTTGTTCGTGGTCGTGCACGCCCGCGGCGGCCATCCGCCCTGGGAGGTCACGCCGAAGGAGGCCGCGACGCTGCCGCCCGCCGACTACGCGGGGCCCATCCATCCGCGTACCGCCGCGCAGTTGCTGTGGCGCGTGCGCGCCAAGAAGGGCTTGCTCGAGGAGAAGGATCGCGAGCGGCTGCGCGCGCTCTACCACTTCGGCATCGCCGACCAGGATCGCGCGCTCGGCCGGCTGGTGACCGCGCTCGAAGAGGGAGGCCTCTGGGACAGCACCATGTTCGTCGTGACGGGCGACGTCGCGAGCGGGCGGCGCACCCTGTTCGCCGACGGTGCCGAGCTCGACGAGGAGCTGCTCGCGCTGCCGCTCTACGTGCACTTCCCCGGGGGGGTCCACGGCCCGCGCCGCGTGGATCGGCCGACCGAGGTCTACGACGTGACGCGCACCATCGTCACCGCGCTCGGCATCAAGCCGGGCGTCGACGCGATCGGGCGCGACCTCGCGGCGGTGGCCCTCGGGCCCGAGCAGGACGTGCAGATGCCGCGCGTCGCCCTGCTCGAGGACCGCTACTCTGCCCGCTGGGGAGACTTCGCCATGACGGGCCGCTGGCAGGAGCGCCCGCGCCTCTGCTACCTGCCGGTGGATCCGGGCTGCAGCTTCGACTGGTCGCGCACGCGTCCGCTCGTGGTCCAGACCCTGTTCCGCCGCCTGGTGCGCTACTACGCGCGCCACCACCAGGGCGCGCTCGCCCGCGCTCCGCTCGAGCTCGACGCGGACACCGACGCCACCCTGAAGGTCTGGGGCGCGCACGACTGAGCGCCTTGCGCCGGCCCGGGGCGCCTGCTTCGATGCCGGCATGAGCACGGTGCGCAAGATCGATCACGTGGCGGTGGCGGTGCGCGACGTCGACGAGGCCGTCGCGCGCTTCCGGCAGCTGTTCGGCGTCGAGCCCGTGGCGCGCGAGCTCGTCGCGTCGCAGCACACCGAGGCCGTGCTCCTGCCCATCGGCGAGAGCCACATCGAGCTCATCGCGCCGCGGGGCAACGCCGGCCTCGAGCGCTTCCTCGACAAGCGCGGCCCCGGTCTGCACCACATCGCCATCGAGGTGCGCGGGCTCGTCGGGGTGCTCGCCGCGCTGCGGGCGCTCGGCGTGCAGCTCATCGACGAGACCCCACGGGTCGGGGCCCGGGGACACCACGTCGCCTTCCTGCACCCGGGTGCCGCGGGGGGCGTGCTCATCGAGCTCGTCGAGCCCGCTCCCGAGCCGTAG
>JADLAB010000312.1 GCA_020848455.1 Polyangiaceae bacterium | reverse complement strand
CCCCGGGTCCGACGGCGCGCGACGAGCCCTCCTCGCCGGTGCTGAGGAGCGCGAAGTTCCACTCGCCGCCGACGTGGAAGCCGGCGGCCGGATCGGGGTAGCCGTCCGCCGTCATGCCGAGCGTGACCACGTAGAGCAGGGTGTCGAGCGGCGCCAACGACAGCGTGCTCTGCGGCTCGGGCGCGAAGCAGGCCGAAAAACCGACGCCGAGCGCGAGCCCCGGCACGCCGTTCAGCGTGCGCCCGGCGGCCGCGTCGACGCAGGCCGTCGCCCCCGTCGTCTCGTGGCCCCCGCCGTCGGGCGGCGCGATCTGCGTGGCGACGTAGCCCTGCCCCGCCGCGACGCGACCGTACCAGCCATCGTGCAGGTAGCGACCCGGCTCCTCGGGGGTGAGCTCCACGGCGTAGCGCGGGTCCGCGTAGCCGGGCTCCCCGTCGGCCGGCTGCGCGTGCGCCGCGCCGGCGAGGCCCGCCAGCGACAGGCCCGCGGCGGCCGCCGCACGGAGCTTCTTCGAGGCGCGATCGCGATCCATGGTGCCCGCATCGTAGACCGACGGGCTCGATTCGTGTGGACGCCCTCGCACGTCGCCGCCCCGCCGGCCGGCCGAGCCGCACCGAGCCCGCGCCGGCCCGCGCCGCCGCGCTGGACCTGGCGGGGGATTTGCCGGATCCTCGAGGACATGAAGCGCCTCGCTTGGTGGGCCGTCGCGGTGCTCGCGGCCGGTTGTGGCGGTAGCGACGAAAAGGGCGAGCCCCAAGGCCCGCGCAACGGCAGCACCGTCTACCCGGACGGCAGCATCGACGCGACGGCGGCCTGCCAGCCCGGCACCCCGACCACGCTCGCGGCGCCCGTCCTGCGCATGAACGTCGACTCCGACACGGGCTGGTACTCGTCGCCGGCCATCACCGAGCTCTCGGACGGCGCGACGACGACGCGCGCGGTCGTGGTGCCGAGCTACTCGATCGACGTGTACGACGCCGCGGGCACCCAGCTCTCGCACGTGCCCTACGGCGGGGCGACGTCGGATCGCATCTACGCCCCGGCGCCCATCGGCGATCTCGAGGGCGACGGCATCACCGACCTCGTGGTCGGCTCGAGTGACGGCACCGTCGCCGCCTACGAGTGGACCGCGCAGGGCTTCGTGCTGAAGCCGAGCTGGGCGGGCGCGAGCACCTGCTCGGACGGCGACTGCCCCGAGACGCGCGGCATGGCGGCGGCCGATCTCGACGGCGACGGCTCGGTCGAGATCGCCTTCACGACCACGAACACCGCCGAGAACGGCGCGCAGGTGTTCGTGCTCGACGCGGCCGGCGGCCTCTACGAGCCCGCCGGCGCCACCTGGCCGGCGTGGCCGCGTTACAACACGCTGACCGGGCCGGGCGGCGACGCCGACTTCAACGGCCAGGGCAACCACGGCTACGGCTGCTACGGCCTCAACGTCGGCATCGGCAACATCGACGACGACGCCGAGCTCGAGATCCTCGCGACCTACGACAACCACCACATCAACGCCTTCAATCCCGACGGCACGAGCCTGCTCGCCTCGAGCTGGTTCACGAACCGCGCGAACGAGTTCGAGGGCAACCGGCTCGGCTGGGGGCAGTTCATCCGCTACGCCGACCCCGCCGTCGAGGAGCAGCACTACCACCTGCACCAGGGTGAATGGCCCGGCCCGACGACCGCGATGTGGCTGCAGTGGACCGCGAGCCCGCCCTCGGTCGCCGACATCGACGGCGACGGACAGAACGAGGTCGTGGGCTTTCCGAACGGCGAGCGCAACGAGCCGTACGAGACGCAGGCCTATCTGCTCATGGTGCTCGAGGGCAACCACGGCGACGGCGAGGCGGCCGCAATGCGCACGCCGGGCTTCGCCTTCCTGCCCTCGAGCGACAAGCCGCCCGTGCGCGAGCCGGGCGACTGGTACCCACCCGACGGCGTCCCCGCGCCCGCCATCGTGAACCTGCTCGGCGACGCCGCGCCCGAGATCGTGGTCTCGCTCAACGACGGCTTCGTGTACGCCTTCTCGTCGACGGGCGAGCGGCTGTGGCGCTACGACTACTCGCAGGGCGAGCCGCGCACCTACGCCTCGGAGCCCACGGTCGCCGACCTCGACGGCGACGGCCGGCCCGAGGTGCTCGTCGGCCTCTACTCGCTCGATCCGGGCGGCGGGCACCTCGTCGTGCTCGCCAACACGGGCGCGCTGCTCTTCGACGTGCCGCTGCCGAACCAGGGCTCGAACGGCAACGGCATCGGCGCCCCGGCGGCGCCCACGGTCGGCGACCTCGACGGCGACGGCACGCTCGAGATCGCCGTGCTCACCTTCGACCACGGCGTCGACGTGTTCACGGTGCCAGGCTCCGGCGATGGCTGCATGCCCTGGCCCACGGGCCGCGGGAACTACTGGCGCAACGGGCAGGGCCCGGCGTACGTGCCATGAGCGCACACCCCGGAATCCTCGGCGCCGTCGCGGCGCTCGCGCTCGCGGCCTGCGGCTCGGACACGGACCGCGGCGGGCCGGGCGGCACGACCACGACCACGACGACGAGCGTCACGACGACGAGCGGCACCGGCACGAGCACCGTGCCGACGAGCGACTGCCCCGACGCGCTCGCGCCGCTCGCGGATCAGGGCCAGGTCGAGACGGTGGGCGACGGCACGGCCGCGAGCTGCACCGAGGCCGCGCTCCGCGCGGCCGTCACGACGCTGAACGGCGTCGCGGGCGGTGGCACGATCCACTTCGACTGTGGCGGCGAGGCCACCCTCACGCTCGCGAGCTCGCTCCTCGTGACGGCGCCACTGCTCGTCGACGGCGGCGGCGTCGTCACGCTGAGCGGCGGCGGCACGACGCGCGTCTTCGAGCTCGACCATTACGTCGACTTTGCCGTGCAGCGCCTGACGATCGCGAACGGCGTCGCGCCCGACTCGGGCGGCGCCATCCTGCACCCCTGGTACGGCACGCTCCGCGCCGTCGACGTGCGCTTCGTGAACAACCACGCCCTGTCGCTCGAGAGCGACATCGGCGGGGGTGCCGTCTTCGCGGGCGGGCTCACCACGGCCGTCTTCTCGGGCTGCGTGTTCGAGGGCAACAGCGCCTCGAACGGCGGCGGCCTCCTGAACCGCGGCAGCGATCTGACCGTCATCGACACGGCCTTCGTCGACAACGCGGCGCTCTCGACCGGCGACGGACAGTTCGGCAACGGCGGCGGGCTCTACATCGACGGCATGAACTACGACGTGCCGGGCGACTTTCGCATGTGCGGCGCCGTCTTCACCCAGAACCGCGCGCAGACCCACGGGAGCGCCGTCTTCTCGTACTTCTACCCGGGCTCGCACTCGTTCATCGACCGCACGCTGTTCGAGGGCAACCATTTCGATGGCAGCCCGTCGGGCGGCGCGGGGGGCCTCTACCACGAGGCCGTGCCGCT
>JADLAB010000311.1 GCA_020848455.1 Polyangiaceae bacterium | reverse complement strand
GAGCTCGTCATCGGTGGAGTCGTGGCCGCGGCAGGCATCGCCCAGATGGTCGCGGGCGGCGTCATCGCCGCCGACAAGGACCAGGCGCTCTTCGAAAAGGGCTCCGGCGGCGTGTTCCTGTCGGGAATGGTGACGACGGGTCTGTCCCTCATCCCGCTCATCCATGGTGGTTACAACGCGGCCGAGGTCGCCAACCCGGTGGAGAAACCCGGACCTGTCGAGGACGGCATTCCGCCCGCATCTGCGGACGCACCGAAGGCCGAGGTGCGCGGCACGGGCGTGCCGAGCGCAAGCCCAGGTTCCGCAACAAAGGACGGTGGCGTCGACTACCGGGAAGATGCTGCCGCGCTCCAAGAGGAGCGCACCTGCAGCCGCAGCCCGGAGCAAGGTCTCGAGCTCGCCCTCGAGCTCGAAGCGGATGGCCGTCCGAAGCGAATCGCCCTCGGACGCACCGACGAGCGCGGCGAGCTCGTGCTGCCGGCCGAGCAGATTGCTCGCCGGATCCAGTCGGCGCTTCCGGCGTGGCCGGAGAACGATGCGGTCGTCGGCAGGAAGCCCCGCGTGGTCGTAGGTGGGGAGGACGATGCGGGCGAACGCGCTCGGGCCAGCGCCGACCCTATCGGACGGCTGGACCTCGGGGCCTTTGCGGCGCTCGGTTGGGCGGAGCACGTCGCCTACCTCGATGCGCTCGCAAGGGCGGCGAGCGACCGGGCGGGAACCGCACATGCTTGGCTCGTAGCCTGCGAGCAGCGCACTGGCTTCACGGACGCCTGGTGCGTCGACATGCAGTGCAGCGAGACGACGTCATGCCTCGACCACGCGACCGCGTGCGCAGCGGGGCGACCCGCGCAGTCGAGGCTCGTCGCGTGCCTCGATGATCGGCGCCTCGCGATCGATCGTCAGCTGGCGGTCCATGACGCTGCGGCTCAGTCGGCGGCCAGCGTGCGGTCGCTGAAGGAGCTCGCCGCATGGCGCAGGGCGAACCCCGCCTACCCGAAGCTGCCGAAGGTGAAGGCCGCGTTCGATGCGCGCTTCGCCGCGCTCGCCGATGAGGCGCGCAAGGTGGTGATGAGCCGCGTGCGCGTGTCGTCCGTCCTCGATACGAAGACCGAGAACAACAGCTACCAGGACTGCGTGCAGTCCGTCAGCCGAGCTACGGGCACGGAATGCGTCCGGTGCAGCGTCCGCTGCAACTCCCGCGACTGCGACACCTTCGAGAGCACCGTCTGCTACGGCGGGAACGTGATCGCATGTCTGGAAACCCGCGTCACCACGAGTGACGACTGCCTCGCCTACCGCACCGTCGTCAGCTACACCTACTCGGGCACCCTGCGCACGACGGCGACGGTCCCGGACCTCGGGCTCGGCGAGGTGCGCGTCGAGCTGACCGTCCAGATCGACGGCACGCGCCCCGACGGCGCGGAGCTCGACACCCGGGCGTACTTCAGCGCAGCTGGCAATCATGCAGAGACGTTCTCTGCGGAGGATGAGCTCGTGAGCGGCGACAAGATCCCGACACGGCGCCAGACCCGGATCACGGACGTCTCGTTCTCGTGGCCGTAACCCTCGCCCTCTCCTCCGGGTGGACGCTCGGCGGCGTGCACTGAAGCGCGGCGCCCCACTCCGGGCAACGGCCTCGATTCCGCCGGGGCGACCGTGTCCGGCGCCCGGTGGCCTGGGCCGACTCCCGGAGGCGTGATACGCTCACGTCGTGTCCTACCATCTCGAAGACCGCGTCCGCGCGAGCCTGCTGGAGCAGCCAGAGCGCGTGGATCCGGATATCGCACGCATCGAGGTCGAGATCCGCCCGGACTCGTATGGCGAGCACTCGCTGTTCTTCCTCGTGCTGCTGAAGGACTCCTTCAAGATCTTGCCACGAAGCCCGCGCATCGGGGCGCGACTACAGAGGATCTCCGATGTCCTGCACCGCCGCGTCGTGGACGCGGGCTTGCCCCTCTACGCGTTCGTCAACTTCGCGCGCGAGTCCGAGGTAGCGCCCAAGCGGCGGAGGCAGGCCGGTTGACGCTCGCCTCGGACCTCCTCGAGCAGGCCTGGCACCTCGCCCGCCTGGAACCGAACGAGCCACGCCAGGCCTCGCTGCGTCGTGCCGTCTCGGCCGCCTACTACTCGCTCTTCCATCTTATCACGCGCGACGGCGCCGCGCGCGTCAGCACGATCGAGCGCCTCCGCCCGACCATTGCGCGGGCGTTCGAGCACGCCGAGCTCGCCAAGGCAGCGCGGGGCATCACTAACATCCGGCCGGGCCAGGACCACTGGCTCGCGGCCCACATCGACTCCGTGCCACCCGACCTCGCGATGTGCTGCGAGACCTTCGCCGCGCTTCAAGAGCGCCGGCACGTCGCCGACTACGATGCGTCGACGTCCCTCACGCGGGGCGATGTCCTCACCCTGCTGCAGCGAGCTTCTGGGGCGCACTCGGCTTGGAACCGCGTCAGCAAGAGCGATGCGGCGCTCGTGTTCGTCCTCGCGGCGCTCAAGATCTTGAGGAGCCGCTGAAGTCGAGGCTGGCTGCGCCCGAGGCTTCTCGATGAACGGTGCGGCGGTGGCACCATCGGAATACCCGAGGTCGGCGAAGGTCGGCGACGCCTAGCGCTGCAGCATGGCCACGACGCGCTTGCGCTCGGCTTCGAGGAGCTCGATGGCGCGCCCGAGGCCGATCTCCGCGGCCACGGCGAGCAACAGGCCCGAGACCGGGGAGCTCGCGCCGCTCGGCCCGCTCGCGCCAGCGCGCGCGCGCTGCTCGTCACGCTCCTTGCGGGCGCGCGCGAGGGAGCGAGTCGTGTAGATGTACTTTTCGGTCAGCGGGAACCCGGCGGCCTTGGCCATGGCGACGAGCTCCTTGGCCGGCGTGTCCGCGTGCGCGTTGATGAAGTCGGACTTGGCCTGGGGCTTGGTCGTGCGCTTCGCCATCGGTGGGGTGCTCCTTGCGGCGGAATCCTAGCAGGCTCGGTGAGAGCTGGCATCAGCCGGACGCGTTGGCGGTCGCCGTTGCCGTGATGCGGGCTCACAGCATCCCCGCCAGCTGGAAGCGGCCCGAGAAGCCGTCTTTCGTCCCGCCAAGGTAGAGGCCGACCGTATTGGCTGCAGGTGCCGAGACCGGCATGACCCGAGCAAGGTACCCCATGACGCCGTCCGGAATCGCCAACACGCCTCCGATGCCGATTCTATCGGTCTCGTCGCCGAAGCCCCAGGACCGGCCGAACTCGGTCAGGAACCGAAGAAACGGGAGGCCGAATTCGCCGCCAACGAGTGCCATGCTGAGGTTCGTCCCCGTGCCGGCGCGGGCGAACCACATCCCGGTGCCGTTCACGACGGCGTCGTAGCCACCGAGAAACTGGCTGATCCCGAGCCCGCCCAACGAGGGCAAGTACATCGTCGACGGCTGGTCGGCCAGCTGAGTGGCGAACGCCGTGCGTATGTGAAACTCCAT
>JADLAB010000310.1 GCA_020848455.1 Polyangiaceae bacterium | reverse complement strand
TCGAGGGCGCGGCCGAGGACGAGCTTCTGCTGGTTGCCGCCCGAGAGCGCCTGGGCGCGCAGGCGCGGCGACGCCGGCTCGACCGCGAAGCGCCCGAGGCGCCGCCGGACGCGCTCGGCGTCGTGGCTGCCGCCGAGATCGCCGAGCAGGGCGTTGTCGCCGAGAGATGCCTCGAGCACGAGCTCCTCGCGCTGTCGGTCCTCGTGCACGACCACGAGCCCGGCGCGGCGCGCGGCCCGCACGGCCGCGGGGCCCGCGCTCACGCCGGCGCAGGGGTCGCGGCCGCCCACGCGCACCGTGCCGGCCGTCGCCCGCTCGAGCCCGGCGCACACCCGCACGAGCTCCCGCTGCCCGTTGCCGTCGACCCCCGCGACGCCCACGATCTCGCCCGCCCGCAGGGCGAGGCAGAGCCCTTCGAGGAGCCGGCGGCCCGCGGCATCGCGCAGCTCCACCCCCGCGAGCTCGAGCACCGCGGCGCCGTCGGGGTCGGGCGCTCGGGGGCGCTCGACCGGCGCCGGCGGCTCGCGGCCCATGATGGCCCGCGTGAGCTCGGCGACGAGCTCGGGCGGGCGCTCCGCGCCGAGCGCCGTCTGCGCCACGAGCTCACCGCGCCGCATCACGAGCGCCTCGTCGCAGAAGCGCACGACCTCGTCGAGCCGGTGGGTCACCACCGCCACGGTGGCTCCGTCGTCGGCGAGGCGCCGCAGCGCCGCGTACAGCTCGCCGACCTCGCTCGGGGCGAGCACGGCGCTCGGCTCGTCGAGCAGGATGGCGCGCGCACGGCGGTACAGGACCTTCAGGATCTCGAGCCGCTGCCGCTGGCCGACGCTGAGCTCGCCCGCGCGCCGCTCGAAGTCGACCTCGAGCCCGGTCCGCTCGGCGAGCGCGCAGGCCTCGCGCCGCGCGGCCGCGAAGTCGATGCGGAGGCCGCGCATCGGCTCGGCCCCGAGCACCAGGTTCTCGAGCGCCGTGAAGCCGTCGACCAGCATGAAGTGCTGGTGCACGAGCCCGACGCCGCGGCGGATCGCCTCCTCGGGGCGCGCCGGGCGCAGCGCGCGTCCGCCGACCCGCACCTCGCCTTCGTCGGGCCCGAGCTCCCCCGCCATGAGCCGCAGCGCCGTGCTCTTGCCCGCGCCGTTCTCGCCGACGATGGCCGCGATGCGGCCGGGGCAGAGCCGGAGAGCCAGCTCGTGGAGCGCGCGCGTCGCGCCGAACGAGCGACTCACGTTCACGAGCTCGAGCTGCAGGCCGTCCATGCGCTCGCTCCGCTCTACGCACGGAGCGCGGGCGGCACAACCGAGCCCGGATCGCCGGGCCCAATCGTATATCGTGTATTACATGATACATGATGCAGAACGTCGCGAATTTACATGGATAATCTACTTCAACGGCACCCGGGATCGAGCCGCGACCTCGCGTGTCGCTCGAGGTGCCGCCGCGGACGACGGCGCGCCTCTGCGTGGTGCCGCGCGCGCGCATCCACTACAACACGCGCGTGCCGCGCCCCTTCGAGACCGTGACCCCACCGCCCCTCGCCGAGCAGCGCGGGGCGAGCTACGTGCGCCTCGTCGCGCTCATGCAGCGCCTGCTCGAGCCCGACGGATGCCCGTGGGATCGCGAGCAGAGCTTCGAGTCCCTCAGGCGTTACGTGACCGAGGAGGCAGCCGAGGTCGTGGACGCCGTCGACGGCGGCGACCGCGGGGAGCTCTGCGAGGAGCTCGGCGATCTGCTCCTGCAGGTGGTGTTCATGGGCGAGCTCGGCCGTGCCGAGGGCACCTTCGGCCCGGACGACATCGTGGCGGCGATCATCGACAAGCTGGTGCGCCGCCACCCGCACGTGTTCGGCGACGCGGCGACGGGGGCCGCCGGCCCCGAGCTTTCGACCTCCGGGGACGTGCTGCGCAACTGGGAGAAGCTCAAGCTGTCGGAGAAGAAGGCGAAGCGCGAGGGCGCGCTCGCGAGCGTGCCGCGCAGCCTGCCCGCCCTCGTCCGGGCGCAACGCATCGGCGAGAAGGCGGCGCGCGTGGGCTTCGACTGGCCCGACGCCCGCGGGGTCACCGACAAGCTCCACGAGGAGGTGCGCGAGCTCGAGGCGGCCGTCGCGAGCGGCGACGCCCGCGCGATCAGCGCCGAGCTCGGGGACGTGCTCTTCGCGCTGACGAACGTCGCGCGCCACACCGACGTCGACGCCGAGGCGGCCCTCCGCGGGACGATCGACCGCTTCTGCCGCCGCTTCGCCCACGTCGAGGACCGGGTGACCGAGCGGCACGGCGGCTTCGCCGCGGGCGAGCAGCTGTCGCTCGAGGTCCTCGACGGCTACTGGGACGAGGCCAAGGCGGCCGAGCGATGAGCGCGGGCGTGGCGAGAGCCGATTCCCAGAACGGGCTAGGAGGCTGACCATGCGCCGTGCTCCGGGGTTTCGTGCGGGCTCGCCACGCCGGGCGCTCGCGGGTGCGCTCGCGCTCGGGGCGCTCGGTGGGGCTGCCGCCGGCTGCGAGGGCGCGCGCGGTCCGACCGGCCCCGAGCCGGTCGTCGCTCCGCGCCCGGCCGCCGCGAGCGCGGCTCCCGCCGGCGCGGCGCAGCCCCCTGCCCAGGAGCTCCTCGGCGCGACCGCGCAGGGCTGGGTCGGTGCGACGCTGAGGACGCTCGAGGGCGAGCCGGTCGCGCTCGAGCTCGAGCGGGTGTTCGCCACGGGGCCGGCCGCCGGGGCGGGGCTCCTCGCGGGCGACCGCGTCGAGCAGGTCGACGGCGTGGCGGTCGGCGACGATGCGGCGCGCCAGCGCCTCCTGCACCCCGCGCCCGGCTCCGCCTACGAGCTCGTCGTGCGCCGCGGCGCGGAGCAGCGCACGGTCCGGGTGGAGGCCGAGCGGCGCCCCGGCCCGCTCGAGCTCGCGCAGCGCGAGCTCTTCGGCAAGCCGGCGCCCGAGCTCACCGGCGCCGCGCCCGCCGTCGGCGAGGTCGAGGGCGGGCTCGCGAGCCTGCGCGGTCGGGTCGTGCTCATCGACTTCTGGGCGAGCTTCTGCGGGCCGTGTCGCGCCGCGTCGGCCGAGCTCGGACGCATGCTGCGCGAGCTCGAGCCCCAGGGGCTCAGCGTCGTCGGCGTGGCCGAGGAGGCGCCGGAGCCCGCGCGCGCCGCCGCCAGGGAGTGGCCGCTCGCGTATCCGTCCGTCGCGGACGAGCCGGGCGTGCTGCGCGCGCGCTACCTCGTGGAGGAGCTGCCGACCCTGTTCGTCGTCGACCGCAAGGGCATCGTGCGCGGCATGCTCGTCTCGTACGGCAAGGACAGCCTCGCGGCGGTCGAGCGCCACGTGAAGAAGCTCCTCGCGGAGGCTCCCTAGAGCGCGCGCAGCCACCGCGTGCCGGTGCCAGGCCGGCCGCGGGAGGGGCGCTTAGCGCGGGCGGGCCCTCTTCGGGGGCGACTTCGGGCGCGGTGCGGGCGGGCGCTTGGCGCCAGCCCGGGTGGTGTCGAGGCGGCGCTTCGCGGCCGCGAGCGCCTTCTGGTTGGCGCGCCGGTTCGCCTCGGCGACCGACGCCCAGGTCGGTGCCTTGCGCGCGGGCCGGACGTGGGAGACCGGCGCGGCGTCGGAGGCGCGCGAGCGCGCGCGGCGGCCCGTCGTCACGAGGGGCATCGGGGGCGGCGGGCTGCCGCTCGCGGCGATGAGCCGCGGTGCGTAGTAGACCGCGTCGGGAGTGGACGCGGTCGTCGTCGGGACGGGCGCGGCGGTCGCCCGGTCCTGGCCGCGCGCGAGGAGCACGACGACCCCGCACACGACGCCGACGGCGAACAGGGCTCTCCAGGCACCGTGGAAACGGTGCTCGCGGGGTCTGCCTCTCACCGGGATCATGGTCGTCGTGGGGTGCCGCGAGGGGCGGCGCGGCGCATCCTGCGCGCGAGCCGCCTGCCCGTCAACGCGCGCCTTCCGGGGATCGCTTCCGGTGAGCCCGCCGGCGTCGACATCCGGTCTGGAGCGGCACTAAGGTCCCGCCATGGCCAAGCGATCCGTCAAGTGGAAGTTCTTCAAGGCGGGTGGAGTCGATCAGGTCGCGCTCGCGAGCGGCGAGGACATCGCGGCGCTCGGCGAGCTCGACCAGAAGCTCTGGGTCGCGCTCGCCTGTCCCACCAAGGGCACCGAGATCGACGAGAAGACCGTGGCCTGCATCGACGGCGACAAGGACGGACGCGTGCGCGTCCCCGAGGTCCTCGCCGCCATCGACTGGTGCGGCAAGGTGTTCAAGAGCCTCGACATCCTCATCGAGAAGGGCACCGCGGTCCCGCTCGTCGCGCTCGACGGCTCGACGCCCGAGGGCAAGGCCGTGCTCGCCAGCGCCAAGCGCATCCTGCGCGACCAGGACAAGAAGGACCAGAAGGAGATCACGCTCGACGACGTGCTCGCCATGGAGAAGGTCTTCCTCGCCACGCGCTTCAACGGCGACGGCATCGTGCCGGCGGAGTCGGCCGACGACGACGACACGAAGAAGGCGATCGGCGACGTCATCGCGGCCGTCGGGTCGGTGGTCGACCGCTCGGGCAAGCCCGGCGTCGACAAGGCGCTCGTGACGGGGTTCTTCAAGGAGGCCGAGGCCATGCTCGCCTGGGACACCGAGGGCGCGGCCGAGGCGGTGAGGCCCCTCGGCGACGCCACGGTGGCGGCCGCCGAGGCGCTCGCCGCGGTGGAGGCCAAGGTGAACGACTGGCTCGCGCGCTGCCGGCTCGCGACCTTCGACGGGCGCGCGTCGACGGCGCTCGGCATCTCGGAGAAGGACCTCGATGCGCTCACGGCGCGCGTCCTCACGCAGGGCGACGAAGAGGTCGCGAAGCTGCCGCTGGCGCGCGTCGAGGCCGGCCGGCCCCTGCCGCTCGAGGCGGGCCTGAACCCGGCGTGGAGCGAGCGCATCGGCGCCTTCGCCAAGGCGGCGGTCGAGCCGCTGCTCGGCGCGCGGAGCTCGCTCGATGCGCAGGGCTTCGCCACCGTCGTCGACAAGCTCGCGGCCTGCCGCGCATGGCTCGCCAAGAAGCCCACGGGCAAGGTCGCGGCCCTCGGTGTCGCGCGCCTGCGCGAGCTCGTCGACGGCGACGTGCAGTCGACGATCCTCGATCTCATCGAGCAGGATGCCGCGCTCGAGGCCGAGTACGCGCAGATCGCCTCGGTCGAGAAGGCGGTGCGGCTGCGGCGCGATCTGTTCCGGCTGCTGCGGAACTTCGCATCCTTCGCCGACTTCTACGGCCGCAAGGGGGCCTCGTTCCAGGCCGGTACGCTCTACCTCGACGGGCGTGCCTGCGACCTCACGGTGTACGTGAACGACACGGCCAAGCACGCGGCGCTCGCGGCGCTGTCGAAGGCCTACCTCGCGTACTGCGAGTGCACGCGCCCCGCCGGCGAGAAGACCCACATCGTGGCGGCCTTCACCGCGGGCGACGTCGATGCCCTCATGGTCGGGCGCAACGGCCTCTTCTACGACCGCAAGGGGCGCGACTGGGACGCGACGATCACGCAGATCATCGAGAACCCGATCAGCATCCGGCAGGCCTTCTGGTCGCCCTACAAGCGCCTGGTGCGCATGATCGAGGAGCAGGTCGCCAAGCGCGCCGCCGACAAGGAGAAGGAGTCCATGGGCAAGGTGGACGCGGCGGCCGCCGCGACCGTGGCCGCGGCCCATCCGCCCCCGGCGGCTGCTCCTGCCCCCGGCGCGCCGCCTCCGGCCCCCGGCGCACCGCCGCCGCCGGCTCCCGGGGCACCGCCCGGCGCGGCGCCGCCGAAGAAGATCGACGTCGGCACCGTGGCCGCCATCGGCGTCGCCGTCGCGGGCGTCGCGACCTTCCTGTCGAGCATCCTGGCGACGTTCCTCGGCATGGGCATGTGGCTGCCGCTCGGCCTCGTGGCCCTGCTGCTCGCCATCTCGGGGCCCTCGATGCTCATCGCGTTCCTGAAGCTGCGGCAGCGCAACCTCGGCCCCATCCTCGACGCCAACGGCTGGGCCATCAACGCGCGGGTGAAGATCAACGTGCCCTTTGGGGGCTCGCTCACCTCGGTCGCGAAGCTCCCGCCGGGCGCCTCCCGCACCAACGACGACCCGTACGCCGAGAAGCGCCGCCCGTGGTGGCTCTACATCACGCTGCTCGTCCTGCTCGTGCTCGGCATCGCGTGGGTGCTCGGCTGGCTCGACGGCTACTTCCCTTCCTGGGCCGAGAAGGCGAAGTCGAGCAGCGTCTTCGGCCGCGCGGCCGCGAGCGCGGCGCCGAGCTCCGCGCCCACGGGCGAGCCCACGGCCGCACCGAGCGCTCCCGCGCCGAAGTGACGGGCCGGGCGTGCGTCGCGCCAGCCGGGCCCGAGCGGACCCGGCGGCGCGTCTCCGGGGGACGACGAGGCCCGCCGGCCTCCTCGGACTACGGGCAGAGCGCCTGGCAGTCCGTGACGGGCTCGTCGAGGCTGCTCGCGGTGCACGACGCCACGGTGCCGTTGAGCAGGCAGTCGTTGCACGTGGCGTTGGCGAGGCAGGTCTTGAGCTCCTGGCAGCAGTTCGCGCCCATGTAGTCGGCGCAGGTGTTCGCGAGGTAGAAGCCGATCGCGACCTGCTGGCCGCCCTGGTCGATGGTGGCGTCGCAGATCTGGTAGAAGCACGAGTTCGGATCGACGCAGTAGAGCGACGCGTTGACCTGCAGGCAGGTGACGAGGGCGCTGTAGAGCGCCGAGTTGGCCGGGTCGTTCGTGTAGTCGATGAGCTCCTGGCAGCAGTTCTCCTGAGCGCAGGCCTCGCACGCTGCGTCGCCGTTGCCGACCGAGGCCACGCAGCTCTGGGTCGAGGTGGTGGTCGTCGAGGTGGTGGACGTCGACGTGGTCGAGGTCGTGGACGTCGACGTGGTCGAAGTGGTGGACGTCGTCGTGCTCGTCGACGTCGTCGTGCTCGTCGACGTCGTCGTGCTCGTCGACGTGGTCGACGTGCTGGTCGTGTCGCCGCCCGAGCCACCGGAGCCGGAGCTCGAGGTCTTCATCTTCGCGCACGCACCCACGAGGGTGCTCGCCATGAACGCTGCCGCCGCCCAACGCCAAGAATGCATGGTCGTCCTCTCCCGCGACGACGAGTGTAGTCCGAGCGCGCTCGGAAGTCAGGGCCGCCGTGGTGCCGCCCGGCGCGGCGTGGATCGCGCTGGCGCCTCGGGCGGCTCCGTCGCAGGCTGGCGGCCGCCCGGATGCGCATCCGGTGCCCACCGTCCGCCGCGTCAGGAGAGTCGGTCACGACCATGAGCATCAGCCAGCTAGCCCGGTCGATCGTCGAGTCGCCGACCTTGAGGCTGAACGAGGAAGCTCGGCTCCTCCGGGAGAAGGGCCTGCCCGTCATCCACCTCGGCATCGGGGAGCCCAAGAACAAGGCGCCCATCGCGGCCATCCTCGCGGCGGCGGCGAAGCTCGTGTCGGGCGAGGTGAAGTACGCGCCGACGGACGGCAGCCCGTCGCTCAAGAAGGCGATCGTCCGCTACACCGAGGAGAACTACGACCGGGTGGTCGCGCCCGAGAACGTGATCGTCTCGGACGGCGCCAAGCAGTGCCTGTTCAACATCCTCTACACGCTGTGCAACCCGGGCGACGAGGTCATCGTCAACGCGCCCTTCTGGGTGAGCTACCCCGAGATCATCAAGATGGTGCAGGGCGTGCCGGTGATCGTGACGCCGGAGGACGGCGGCTTCGTCCCGCGCATCGAGGAGCTGCGGCGCGCCGTCGGGTCGAACACGAAGGCCATCATCCTGAACAGCCCGAACAACCCCTCGGGCGCCGTCTACCCGGCCGAGCTCGTGGCCGAGGTGGTGGAGCTCTGCGAGTCGAAGGGCATCTGGCTCATCCTCGACGACATCTACCACAAGCTCGTGTTCGACGGCCGGTCGGCGCCCGCGGCGTACCGCTACACGAACAAGGACGTCGAGCGCTCGAAGCTCATCGTCGTCAACGGCGTGTCCAAGCTCTACGGCATGACGGGCTTCCGCATCGGCTGGGTCGTCGCGAGCCGCGAGCTCGTGCAGATCATGACCAACATCCAGGCCCAGACGGCGTCGTGCGTGAGCCCCGTCCTGCAGGCGGCCGCCGAGGGCGCGCTCACCGGCATGCAGGGCGTGATCGAGTCCCTGCGCCTCACCATCCAGAACAACCGGGACGTGCTCGTGAACGAGCTCGGCTCCTTCGCCGACGTGAAGCTCCACAAGCCCGGCGGCACCTTCTACGCGCTCCCCGACTTTCGCGCGTTCGGCAAGCCCTCGGTCGAGCTGTCGCGCTTTCTGCTGCAGAAGGCGCTCGTGGTCACGGTGCCGGGCAAGGAGTTCGGCATGGAGGGCCATCTGCGCCTGTCCTTCGCGGGCACGGTGAAGGACGTGACCGAGGGCGTCGCGCGCATGAGGTGGGCGCTCGATCCGGCCTCGCCGAACGAGATCTACATCGGCGACCGCAAGCTCGTGAGGGACTGGCTGTGAACAACATCCTCGACATCAAGACGCCCTGCGAAGGGCAGGCCCAGGCGCTCAAGGCCGACTACGGGCTCGCGTACCTCGGGCTCACGAACCTCCGCAAGGTCTACTGGAACCTGCCGACCGAGGCGCTCTACGAGGAGATCGTGTTCCGCGGCGAGGCGCGCATCTCGCACCTCGGGCCGATCCTCGTCGACACCGGCAAGCACACCGCGCGCGCCGCGAGCGACAAGTTCGTCACGCGCGAGCCCTCGACCGAGAAGCACGTGTGGTGGGGCCAGTACAACCGGCCCATGGCGCCCGAGAAGTTCGCCGAGCTGTGGAGCCGCCTCCAGGGCTACCTCCAGGGGCGCGACCTCTTCGTGCAGGACTGCTTCGGCGGCGCCGATCCCGAGTACCGGCTGCCCGTCCGCATCGTGACCGAGCAGGCGTGGCACTCGCACTTCGCCCGCAACATGTTCCTGAAGCCCGCGAGCGCCGACGAGTACCGGCGCCACGTGCCCGAGTTCACCGTGGTCTGCGCGCCGGGCTTCAAGGCCTTCGGACCCATCGACCAGACACCCACCGAGACCTTCATCGCGCTCGATTTCGCCCGGCGGCTCTGCCTCATCGGCAACACGGCCTACGCGGGCGAGATCAAGAAGGCGGTCTTCACCGTGCTCAACTACCTCTTGCCGCTCGAGGGCGTGCTGTCGATGCACTGCTCGGCGAACGTGGGCACGGACGGGCAGGCGGCGCTCTTCTTCGGCCTGTCCGGCACGGGCAAGACGACGCTCTCGGCCGACCCGAGGCGCGGCCTCGTCGGCGACGACGAGACCGGCTGGAGCGACCGGGGCATCTTCAACTTCGAGGACGGCTGCTACGCCAAGGTGATCGCGCTCTCGGCGTCGGCCGAGCCGCAGATCCACGCGTGCACGCGCCGCTTTGGCACGGTGCTCGAGAACGTCGTCTACGACCCGGTCAGCCGGCACATCGACCTCGACTCGGACGCGCGCACCGAGAACACCCGCGCGAGCTACCCGCTCGCCTACATCGACAACGCCGTGCCCGACAAGCTGGCCGGCCACCCGAAGAACGTCGTGCTGCTCACCTGCGATGCCTCCGGCGTCATGCCGCCCATCGCGCGCCTCACGCCGAACCAGGCGCTCTACCACTTCATCTCGGGCTACACCTCGAAGGTCGGGGCCACCGAGGTCGGGCTCGGCAAGGAGCCCGAGATCACCTTCAGCGCCTGCTTCGGGGCGCCCTTCATGGTGCACCACCCGTCGGTGTATGCCGAGCTGCTCCGCAACAAGATGGCGCGCCACGGGGCGACCGCGTGGCTGGTGAACACGGGCTGGGTCGGTGGTCCCTACGGCGTCGGCAAGCGCATCAGCATCCGGCACACGCGCGCGCTGCTCGACGCGGCGCTCGAGGGCAAGCTCGCCGCGGTCGACTACTACCGCGACCCGGTGTTCGGCTTCGAGGTGCCGAAGAGCTGCCCCGACGTGCCCGAGCACGTGCTCTACCCGGCGCGCGCCTGGCCGAGCCAGGCCGAGTACGACCGGAAGTACCGCGACCTCGCCGCGCGCTTCGCGGAGAACTTCCGGAAGTTCTCCGACCAGACCTCGCCCGAGGTGGCTGCCGCCGGGCCGGTCGTGCCGCCGCGCTGAGCCGCGCACCGCCGCTCGCCCAACGCCCTCGCCAAGCGGCCCCGGGTCGGCTAGAGAGCCCGACCTCGTGATCCGCCTCGACAACATCAGCAAGCGCCACGGCAAGCAGATCCTGCTCGTCGAGGCGTCGGCCGGCATCTTCAAGGGCGACAAGGTCGGCCTCGTCGGGCCGAACGGCGCCGGCAAATCGACGATCTTTCGCATGATCGTGCGCGAGGAGCAGCCCGACGACGGACAGGTCACGGTCGATCGTGGCGTGACCGTCGGCTACTTCAGCCAGGACGTCGGCGACATGGCGGGCCGCACCGTGCTCGCCGAGACGCTCGACGGGGCCGGGCCCGTGAGCCTGGTGGCGGCCGAGCTCCGCCAGCTCGAGCACGCGCTCGCCGATCCGGCGCGCGCCGACGAGCTCGACGCGCTCGTCGAGCGCTTCGGCGAGGTGCAGGCGCGCTACGAGGAGCTCGGCGGCTACGCGCTCGAGGCGCGGGCGCGCGAGATCCTGACCGGGCTCGGCTTCGCCGACGACGTGGTCGAGGACGACGTCGGCAAGCTCTCGGGCGGCTGGAAGATGCGCGTCGCCCTCGCGCGCATCCTGCTCATGCGCCCGGACGCGCTGCTGCTCGACGAGCCCACCAACCACCTCGACCTCGAGAGCATCCTGTGGCTCGAGGGCTTCCTCGGCGCCTTCGAGGGCGCGCTCGTCCTCACGTCGCACGACCGCGAGCTCCTGAACCGCCTCGTCACGAAGATCGTCGAGATCGACGGCGGTGAGCTCACGACCTACAGCGGCAACTACGACTTCTACGAGCGGCAGCGCGCGCTCGCGGCCGAGCAGGCCGAGGCGCAGTACGAGCGCCAGCAGGCGATGCTGCAGAAGGAGCTGCGCTTCATCGAGAAGTTCAAGGCGCGCGCCAGTCACGCCGCGCAGGTGCAGTCGCGCGTGAAGAAGCTCGACAAGATCGACAAGCTCGAGCCGCCCAAGCGCGCCAAGAAACTGCGCTTCGACTTCAAGCCCGCGCCGCGCTCGGGCGACGACGTCGTCAGCCTGCGCGGCGTCTGCAAGAGCTACGGGGCACGGCGCATCTACGACGGGCTCGATCTGCTCATCCGGCGGCGCGAGCGCTGGTGCGTGATGGGCGTGAACGGCGCCGGCAAGTCGACGCTCTTGAAGCTCGTGGCGGGCGCGACGACGCCCGACGCCGGCGAGGTCGTGCTCGGCGGCAGCGTGAAGCTCGGTTACTTCGCGCAGCACGCGATGGATCTGCTCGCGCCGGACGACACCGTCTGGGACACCCTCGTCGGGGCCTTCCCGACGGCGTCGGTGGGCTCGTTGAAGACGCTCGCGGGCGTGTTCGGCTTCTCGGGCGAGGACGCCGACAAGCCGTGCCGCATCCTGTCCGGCGGCGAGAAGGCGCGCGTCGTGCTCGCGCGCATGCTCTACGACCCGCCGAACTTCCTCGTGCTCGACGAGCCGACGAACCACCTCGACATGGCGACGAAGGAGATGCTCGTGGAGGCCCTCGCGAGCTACGACGGGACGATGCTGTTCGTGTCGCACGACCGGCACTTCCTCGCGGCGCTGTCGAACCGCGTGCTCGAGCTGACGCCGGAGGGCATCCACCGCTACGGCGGCGGCTACGCCGAGTACGTGGCCGAGAGCGGTCACGAGGCGCCGGGCATGCGGGGCTGACGGCTCGCTCGGCGAGCCCGCGAACGGTGTAGGCTCGGGGCGATGGGGGTGCTGGAGGCGAGGTAGGCACGTCATGCGAGCGAGAGAGGCGCGGTGGGTCGTTCGGGGGCTCTGGGGCGCGGCGCAGGCGGGTGCGCTCTCGGCGCTCGTCGCGGGCGCGCTCGGGTGCTCGGAGGCGGCCGACGGGCCCGTCGGCGGGTGCCTCGAGCCCGCGAGCGCGTGGGCCGTTCCGCATCCGGGCTGGCACGCGACGGCGGGGGTCTTGAGCCCACCGGCCGGCGACCGCATCGTCGAGACGATGCGCGAGCTCCACCCGGCGTGGATCGACGACCTCGCGCGCTTACGCGGCTGGCCGGCGCGCCCCACGGTCGTCGTGCCCCTCGACGCCGCGGGTGCGAGCGTCGAGCCGAGCGAGCTCACGTGGCTCGGCGCGGCGAGCGTGGGCGGTGCGCTCACGGTGCTCGAGCTCGCGTCGACCGCCGAGCTCGCGGCGGACGCCGCCGGGGCGCCGATGGTCGTCGTCCAGCCGCTCGATCCGTTCCCCGCCGGCCTCGCCGAGGTGGTGCTCGCGGTCGGCCCCGGCGCGATCGTCGGGGCGAGCCCGCAGCCCGTGTGCGGCGCGGACGGCGGACCGGAGCCGGGCTATGCCGCGGCGGCCGCGCGCCTGCCGAGCGGCACGAGCGCCGCGCTCGCGCTCGCCCTGCCGCTCGCGCAGGCGGCGCAGGATCTCGGCCGGCTCCATGCCGCGCTCGTCGCGACCCCCGCCCTCGCGGTCGGCTCCGTCGAGGCGCGCGCCCTCGACTCCTTCGGGGCCTTCGCGCCGACACCGGCGGTGGCGGCGCTGCTCCAGCCGACCGCCGCCCACGCCATCCTGTCCGTGCCGAGCTACCAGGACGCGGACGGTCGCTTCGTGCTCGACGCGGGCGGTACGCCGGTCGCCGCGGGTGACATGGCCCCGGGCATCGTCGTCGCGCTGCCGGCGACCGGGACGGCGCCGTTTCCCTTCGTGCTCTACCAGCACGGCGGCTCCCAGGACAAGGCGAACGTCTTCGAGCTCGCGGGTCCGCTCGCGGCCGCCGGCTATGCCTTCGTCGCCATCGATCTGCCGTTCCACGGCGACCTCGCGACCGCGGGGGCGGGCAGCGACCTCGACATCCTCGACTTCGACGCGCCGCTGCGCACGCGCGACAACCTGCGGCAGGCCTCGGCCAACCACCAGGCCGTGCTCACCGGCATCGCGGCGCTGAACGCGGCGCTCGCGCCGACGCTCGGCGCCGACGCCCTCGACGCGACGCGCGCCCACTACCTCGGCCTCTCGCTCGGCGGCGTGACCGGCAGCATGACCTTCGCCGCGAGCCCGGAGCTCGCGACCGCGGCGCTCTTCGTCGGCGGTGGCGGCTACCCCGAGATCGTCTCGAAGGGGATGTTCTCGATCTTCTTCGGCCCGATCGTCAACCGCGAGCCGGGCGAGCGCGCGGCGCTGCTCGCGCTCGTCGAGGCCCTGCTTGACGGCGCCGATCCGCTCGCATACCCGAGCCTCGAGGAGCGGGGCGTGCCGCCTCGCCCGGTGCTCTTCTTCCAGGCGGTGGGCGACATGGTCATGCCGAGCCGCGCCAACGATCAGTGGGCCCGCGGGTTCGGCGCCGACCTCGCCACGCCCTTCGATCACGCCGTCGTCGGCATGAGCGAGCTCGCGCTCCCGGCGGCCGACAACTTCCAGTGGGACGGCGCCGGCGCGAGCGCGACGCGCCTGCTCGTCCAGGCGCCGATGGCCGAGATCCCGGCCGGCGATCGCCACGGCGCGCTCATCGTCCAGGGCTACAGCCAGGAGCTCGTGGCGCACTGCTTCGACACGCTCGCCGCGAGCGGCAGCTGCGAGGTCCTCGACACGGGCTACGACGCGCACTGACGGCGCGCCTACCCCGTCGCGAGGTCGTAGCCGAGGCGCGCGACGAGCGCGATCACGACGACGAGCACGACCGCGCGGACCACGCGGTCGCCGCCGCGCACGGCGAGGCGTGCGCCGACGACGCCGCCGCAGAACTGCGCGGCGGCCATCGGGAGCGCGAGCTCCCAGAGCACGACGCCGCGCCAGGCGAAGATCCCGACGGCGGCGAGGTTCGAGGCGAAGTTCACGACCTTGGCGTCGGCGCTCGCGCTCGTGAAGGGCAGGTGCAGGACGAGGTTGAACGCCACGATGAGGAAGGTCCCGGTCCCCGGCCCGAAGAACCCGTCGTAGGCGCCGATGCAGAACGCGATGAGCGCCGCGAGCACGGCCGCGCGCCGGGGAGCGACCGCCGGTGCGTCGGCGCGCGAGGCCGGGCGGGGCAGGGCGAGGAGCACCGCCACGGCGACGAGCAGCGCGAGGACCACCGGCCGGAGGACGGTCGGGGCGACGAGGAGCACGAGGGCCGCCCCCGCGAGCGAGCCCACGAGGCCGCACGGGAACGTGACGCGCGCGCGACGGCCGTCGAGCTTGCGCGCCCGCGCGAAGGTGAGCAGGGCCGCGGCGGCGCCCCACACCGACTGGCCCTTGTTGGTGCCGAGGGCGAGATGCGGCGGCAGCCCCACGCCGAGCAGCACCGGGAGCGTCACGAGCCCGCCGCCGCCGGCGATGGCGTCGACGATGCCGGCCCCGAGCGCGGCAGCGACGAGGAGCGCGAGCTCGGGGAGGGACACCACCACGGGGCCGCCAACATGGAACAGGCCCCCGGAATTGGGAACACGAACGCGCACGAGAACCGAGCGATGGCCGGGGCTTCCCAGGCAGGCGCCATTGGGCTACACGGGGGCCGATCGTGAGCCAATGTGGATCCATGTCGTACCTGGTAACCGGATCACGTTCGATCCACTTCGGGCTCCAGTTCGCAGTGTTGCCAAGTAATTTCAGTCACTTGTCTGACTTTTCGACGCGGCATGTCACTTGCTTTGACGCACGCCGTGAAACCCGGCGGCCCCGCCGCGGTACCCAGGACCACCTAGGGAGCCAACCATGAGCCGAATCGTCACCCGCCTCGGTCTTCTCTGCCTCTTGCCGCTCACCGCCCTGTTCGGCGCCGGATGCGCGGGCGATGAGCTCGGCGACGAGCTCGAGCTCGCCGAGGGCACGGAGCTGCCGACCGAGGATCTGCCGCTCGGTGACGTGAACGCCGACGACATGAAGGCCGACGTCGGCTGGGGTCACGCGACCGAGTGCAAGCCGATCCCGAGCCTGCCCGCGCTCGTCAGCCCCCGCATCGTGGTCTCGCTCCAGGGCATGACGCTGCACCTGAGCGACCCGGCGACGGGCTACGACAGGGTGTTCCCGATCGGACCGGGCTCGATCGACACCAAGGCCGGCTCGAAGACCTTCGGCGAGTCGCTGAGCTACTACCCGCTGGCTGCCTACAAGACCGGCGACTTCTCGCTCCGCCCGGCGACCAACACCGCGTGCAAGATCTGGTGGACCGACCCGGACACGAAGCAGAAGCTGCCGGTGTTCGCCGGGCTGCCGTTCCTGTCGTGGTCGGGCTCCTACGGCATCCACGGGCCCATCGACAACTTCCGCGCCGCGAACGGCGGCTCGCTGCGCCGCGGCTTCGTGTCGCACGGCTGCCTGCGCATGGAGGCGGCGGACGTGCTCGAGGTGTACGCCCGCATCCGCACGCTCGCGAACGTGCCGGTGCACGTGCAGCGCGAGCCCGAGCGCACCGCCGACGGCGAGCGCGTCGACGTCCCGGAGCCCTGGCTCGGCAGCGAGTGCGCGACCGACTCGGACTGCAGCTTCGACGGTGGCTTCTGCAAGCACAACGCCTACAGCGAGCGCGGCTTCTGCAGCGCGCGCTGCACCAAGTACTGCGCCGACAAGGCCGGCGCGCCGCAGTCCTTCTGCGTCGCCGACCCGGACGAGGCGGGCAAGGGCATGTGCCTGCCGAAGGAGGGCTCCGTCAACCTCGGCTGCCGCCCCTACGACCACTTCGAGCCGGCCACGCGTGGGCGCTTCAACCAGGCCTCGGTGACGGCGCGCGTGTGCGTGCCGGGCTCGGCGGGCTGGATCGGCGACCACTGCCTCGCGGACGCGGACTGCCAGGTCGGCAACAGCTGCCGCGGCGCGGCTGGTCCGCTCGAGCCCGGCGTGTGCACCCAGGCGTGCACGCAGTACTGCCCCGACCAGGCCGGCTCCGCGCCGACCTTCTGCGTGAACGAGCCCGAGCTCGGTGGCGCGACCTGCGTGCGGCAGTGCACGCCCGCGTCGAACGGCGCCGAGTGCCCCGCCGGCTTCACCTGCGAGAGCCGCACGCGCAACGGCGGCTCGACCGCGAAGTCGGTGTGCGTGCCCGAGTGAGGTCCAGCACCGCGCGCTCCAGGGCTCCAGGCGCCAGGCGCCAGGCTCCAGGCTCCCGGCTTCAGGCTCCAGGTGCAGCGGTCGGGGCGTGGAAGGCTGCGCCCGTCGCCCGACGAGCTCGCTCGCGGCGCTGATGCAGCTGAGCGGTCTCCGCTTGGCGTCTGGGCGCCTTTGCGCGAGATCTCTCCGAAATACGGCCCGCGCCGGCTCTTGGCGTCTGGGCGCCTTTGCGCGAGATCTCTTACTGCATGTAGACCGTGTGGCTGTTGGGGCCGAAGCGCACGACCGGCTCGGACGCGAGCGGCGTCGTGTCGAAGACGCCCGCCTCGTAGCCCTGCACGGCCTCGTCCTGCCAGCGGAAGCTCTCGT